>QNFJ01000209.1 GCA_003646305.1 Gammaproteobacteria bacterium
GGTTTGGGCTTGGTATGTTTATAGATGCAATGTTTATCCATATTGATGCTCAGGGTGCTTTGGTTTTTGTTGTTGCACCATTATGGCAGTGGGGTGCTCTATTGGCGGCTAGTTTGCCAGTCTATTTTTTGAATAAAGTTAAAAAGTAAAGAAGGGTGGATGTAGCAGTTTGAGGTTAGGGATTTTGGGTGGGGCAAGAAAATGGAGACCACAGACGTTATTTGACAGCTAAAATCAAATGCTTAAACAGAGGTTGTTACGTCACCAGAACCTTCGGGTTAGATCGGTTGTTTATCTAGTGCAATGGGGCAAAGGTTTTGTATACTTGGCTTTCAATTTGGAAAATGATCGGTTTTTTAGAAACCATTTATAGGGAGCGGAAATGTCATTAACAAAAAAGTTGGGCGCCGAGTTTATTGGTACATTCTGGTTGGTACTTGGGGGTTGTGGTAGCGCTGTTCTAGCTGCTGGATTTCCAGATGTGGGTATTGGATTTTTGGGTGTTTCTTTAGCGTTTGGGTTGACTGTTTTAACGATGGCGTTCGCTATTGGGCATATATCTGGCTGCCATCTTAATCCTGCGGTTTCATTTGGTCTTTGGTCAGGAGGTAGATTTTCAACCGCTGAACTTGGGCCCTATATCGTGGCGCAAGTTGTAGGTGGTATTTCGGGGGCAGCCGTTTTATATATCATTGCTAGCGGACAAGCTGGCTTTGATGTAACTGCAGGGTTTGCATCAAATGGCTATGGAGAGCATTCTCCTGGTGGGTATGGGCTGGTTGCTGCACTGACTACTGTAATAGTGATGACATTTATGTTCCTAATAATAATATTAGGTGCAACAGATCAACGAGCACCTCAAGGCTTTGCTCCGATCGCTATTGGTCTTGGTCTCACTCTTATACATCTCATCAGTATCCCGGTTACAAATACTTCGGTTAACCCAGCGAGAAGTACAGCGGTCGCTATCTTTCAAGGAGATTGGGCGTTATCTCAGTTGTGGCTTTTTTGGCTCGCACCGATTGTCGGCGCTATTTTAGCCGGGGTTGTTTATCGTTGGTTTGAGGCAGAAGAGAAGGACTCATAAGAGGGCTATCAGAGAGCGTCACTACTATTACAGTGACAAGGGCATTTTTGGAATAGATAAGTAAAGGTTAAGATCGCCACACTCCAGCCATAAAAAATGGCTGGAGTGTTAGGGATTTTGTGTCACTTCTTCAGCATGCTGCTGTGCGGAGAATTGATTATGACGGGAGCATTTGTTTTTAATAAAGCCTTTAAAGCGATCCAGTCAGGGCAACTAGGTGTGGTGTTTAGCCCCACTGCTAAAGCGGCTCATCGAGGCTGCTCTTGAAGCTGGATTATATTGTAAAGGCATACTGCCGATGACCTTGTGCCAAACTTCAAGAATGGCAACTCCCGAAAGACGATTAAAAAAGTGAAGGGCGTATTGACTTGAGTACACCTCGTGAGCGAGCCGGTGTATTTGATTCTCAAATCATAAAGAAGCATAAAACCAGTGTTAGCGATGAGATCGAGACCAGGATCTCATTGATGTATGGCCGGAGGAGGGGTAAGTGATTCGGACATTATCGAGCACGTCCATGAGATATGCGGGATTTCGCTCTCTACGGTGGCGATCAACGCAACCACTAGCCCCCCATCACCCCTGGGCACTATTCACTACAAAACAGGCACCCAGAGGTATTATCAAAGTCGAGCCGTTTATTTTGAAGGCCGACTATATGGTGTGTTTGAGCTGTGCTCAGACAGGCCAGTTGTTTTACGCTGACACAGAATTCCTGAACAGCCTCTAACGCCCAATCTTCTTTTTCGTCTTACTCTTTTTTAGCGCTTTTTTTGCCGCTTCCTGAGCGAATGCCTCCAGCTTTTTCTGGCTTTTGCTGGAATCACGTTCAATTTTCTCTTTTTGTGCGGCCACTCTGGTTTCTATTTCCTCAGATTTCTTGGCCGCCTTCTTCGCTTTTTTAGCCGCTTTAATTGCTTTTTCAGCCGCTTTTTCAGCCGCTTTCAGGATTTTTTCCAACTTCTTTTCTGCTTTTGACATGTCTAAATCTCCGTCTTCCTATTTTTGTAAATTTCATCAACCCGCCCAACGATTTTGGTATCAGGTTTATGGGCGATCGTTTTATCTTTATTGGGATAGTCTAAATTATATAAAAAATGACGAAGGCAATTAACCCTTGCGCGCTTTTTATCATCTGATTTAACAATTACCCATGATGCATCAGCCGTATCGGTGTAAAAAAGCATCGCTTTTCTGGCCTCAGTATATTCATCCCATTTAGTCAAGGAGAGCAGGTCAATTTCACTGAGTTTCCAATGTTTTAGAGGGTCGTGTTTGCGAGAGTGAAAGCGGCGCAACTGCTCCTGACGGGTAACAGAAAACCAGTATTTAGAAAAGATGGTTCCTTCATTGACTAGCATCCGTTCCAGTAAGGGAGCCTGACGCATGAACTCTAGATATTCATCATCATTACAAAAGCCCATCACTCGCTCAACACCTGCACGGTTGTACCAAGAGCGGTCGAATAGAACGATCTCCCCTTTAGTAGGCAACTGGCGTACATAACGCTGGAAATACCACTCTCCCTGTTCACGCTCAGATGGCTTTTCAAGTGCGACAACATGGGCAGCACGAGGATTCAGATGCTCCATAAAGCGTTTAATCGTCCCCCCCTTACCCGCCGCATCCCGGCCTTCAAAAAAGAGGACAATTTTCTTCTGGTGCTCTTTTACCCAACTCTGAACTTTAAGCAGTTCTGTCTGCAGAAGGTGTTTCTCATGTTCGTACTCTTCAATTCCCATCTTTTTAGCATAAGGATGCTCACCAATGGCATGGGTTATTTCCAATAGCTCGTTACCAGACATTGCCATCGGCTGGTTCATTACAAATTGAGGGTCACGAAGCTCAACCAACTTCTTTAAGGCCTGCTTTCTGCTCATTCCCTGGTCTTTGACTTTCTTTTTTTCTTTCTTTTTTGACATCATTAAAAACTCCATTCACAAGAACATAATTGTAGTCTAAAACATGAGGAATTTTTTGATTTGCGCTACGTCAATAAATCAACTAACAGTTGCTTGATTTAATGCTTTTCTAGTGTCTGCAAGATGGGCCCTCTTTTGACAGTAAACCAACTGTTCAATTAAAATGGACGTCGCTTCAAGGTTCCTGCAGTTTCGCAGGTGAAATTGGAAGTCGGTGAGGTTCTCTTGAATCAAACCCGACGCTGCCCCCGCAACGGTAGATAAGTTAAAGCTGGCATAAATGCCACTGTTCGTAAGCCAGTAGAAACGACTGGAAGTGAATGGGAAGGTTGTCAGCTTGGTGTAAACCACTTATGAGCCCGGAGACCTGCCTGAAGCACCCATTGGTGTTGCGGAGGGCTTCACCCGATCAAAAATTCTTTCTTGATTGCCTACTTTCCTCCGTAACCCGTTTATTTATTTAAGCGCGGGTGAGCGCGAAAGAGGAAATTATGTATAAAAAAATTAATGCTGGCGCATTCGCTCTGGTTTCAGCTGTTTTGCCACAGCTAGTGAATGCTGCAACAGAAGTAAGTCCGCCGATGGTTGTGACCGCAACCAGAACTGCCCAAACGGTTGATGCCAGTTTAGCCTCGGTCTCAGTTGTAACACGAGCTGATATTGAGCGCTTGCAGGCGAACACTGTAGAAGATGTTTTAAAAAGGCTAGCGGGTATTTCGGTCGTAAATAATGGAGGAAAAGGTAAGCAAACCTCCGTCTTCATGCGAGGAACTGAATCAGATCATGTGCTGGTTCTGATCGATGGCGTAAAAGTGGGTTCTTCCACAACGGGAACGACCGCATTTCAGTATTTACCAATCGATAGTATTGAGCGAATTGAAGTGGTCCGTGGACCACGTTCTGCTTTGTATGGTTCTGAGGCAATAGGTGGTGTTATCCAGATTTTCACAAGACAGGCGAAAGAAACTTTTACACCTTATTTTTCAATCGGTGCCGGCAGTCATGATTCTTACCTGATTTCAGGTGGTGTTTCTGGAAAAAAAGGTGATAGCTGGTATGCGCTGAATGCAAGCCACGAAGAGACTGATGGTTTTAATGCCTGTGATTCAGGTCCGGGTTTTGGTTGCTTTACGGATGAACCGGATGATGATGGTTTTCGTAAC
>QNFJ01000210.1 GCA_003646305.1 Gammaproteobacteria bacterium
ATGCGCGGTAATGTTTATGGCACTAACGGCTTTCATGAAAAGATTGGTCGGTTGATCTCACGAGCAACTCAGTTGGGGGCTCATGGGGGAGACCGAAAAAGTGAAGTCTACAAGGATCAAGCTTGACCCCTTGATCTTGCTCTGCTTTTAACTTCCGGTTATGGCGGGCGTTAGGCTGGTGAAATTGACCATTCAGTAAACCAATTGGCTAGTTCAGTTTCTGTCAAATTGCCTGCAGCAAGTTGTTCAATTGTAACTGCAGCATCTGCCTCAGGAGCATTAAGAGAATATCCATTCATCTCTAAGAAAATGGCAGCAATTGTTAAGGCTACGCGTTTGTTACCATCAACAAATGGGTGGTTTTTCGCAAGTCCATAACAATATGATGAAGCAAGATCAAAAATTGAAACCTTGGTGCCATAAGTAAAAAGTTGCTGAGGTCGATTTAATGCAGAATCAAGAATGGCTTCATCACGTATTCCAGAGGTTCCACCATGCTCGGCAAGTAGCATTTGATGAACAGAAATTACAACCTCGGGTAATAGCCATGCAGGCTCTTTCATTTTGCCAGCTCATGGAGGGCATTACGGTATTTCTTCATTACCTTTTCAGCAGCCTCCAATTGATTTTCAAAATCTTGCTGATAAGGAGTAAGAGTCAAGCCTTCAGGCCCATCAATCAAGTATAATACATCACCTTTTCCAGCTTTAAGTTTCGTAAGTGCTTCTTTTGGCAGCACAATTCCCATTGAATTCCCAATGGGGGTGATCTTTACTTTCAACATTGTGGTCAACCTGATAATGTTATTACGCATGTAATAACCAAGTATAGTCAGCCTAACAAGGTAAATCAACGCGGACTTGCTAAAGCGGTGCTTGTATTCAAGTTCTGCATATCCTGTTAAATTCTTTATTGCGGTAACATCATCGGTATCTATCCGCAATCCGGTTATTTACAACGTCAGGTTTCAGTGCATCATTAAGGTAGTACTATGAACAATATGACTTTGACAGTTGTACTTGGTTTCTCAGCCCTACTTGTAGCGTCTTGTGGGCAAGAAACTACAATGGAAAAGATGCAAGTAAAATCGAATGAAGTCCAGCGTGCTGCTACAGAGAAAATGCATCGTATTGAGGAGGCTGTTTGTACAGAAAGTGAAGCAGCATGTTTGGCTGAAAAAGTGAAAAATCAAACTCAAGAAGCAACGGAGGCTATCAAGGATAAAGGCGAAGAATTAAAAAATAAGATAGATAATTAATATGACTTTTGAAGATATAAACAACAATGAGGTGAAATCATGGATATAACTGCATTATTAGTATTTTTAGCCATTGGTGCCGTAGCAGGCTGGTTAGCAGGCACTCTAATGAAAGGTGGCGGTTTTGGTCTGCTTGGCAATATTATTGTTGGTATTTTAGGCGCGGTTGTTGGTGGTTATGTTTTTGGCTTGCTTGGTATTGCGGCAGGAGGAGGTCTGATAGGTTCTATCGTAACTGCGACTGTAGGAGCCGCGTTGCTTCTATTCATTGTCAAGTTAATCAAGAAAGTATAAGGAGCTATAACCTGGTGGACAAATACGTTCGCCTGCACAAGCCACAGAGCATGCCATCACTGGACATTGAGTCATTTAAAGTCCCCGAAGGGGATCCGTAAATCCCACGCCTTCAGGCGGCTCGAGTCAAGTGATATGCTTGGGGCATGCAGAATTATAAACATGGTGGTCACACTATCTGGGATTGCAAACACCATTATGGTCTGGGTTACGAAGTATCGCTATCCGGTGTTGGATGGAGATGTGGGGTTAAGATGCCGAGAATTGTTGCGAGAGATAGCTCGGAGTAAAGAAATAATGATCTATGCAGGAGCTATTAACTAGTCGAAGCGAAAAATCCGACTTTTTACGAACCATAAAGAGGTAGTAGATTTGATAAGGCAGAGCCGTTTTTTGTAAATGAGAGTTTGTCAGTGAAGAAATTTATTCGCCAGAATAGTTTTTGGTTTTTAATGATTGTGCTTTTTTTTGGTGCGCAGTTTTTTGTTAAACGCGACCTTGTTTCCGGTGCGCCGCCCCTTATTCAGGCGTTCACGGTGACGGGAGCACCTTTTGAGTTAAAGCAGTTAGAAGGTGAGCCTGCGCTGCTTTATTTTTGGGCAAGCTGGTGTGGAATTTGTGATGCAATGGATGAGGGCATTGAGTCACTCAGTGCTGATTATGCGGTGATAACGGTGGCGATGCAGTCGGGTGGTCGTGAAGAGGTTATCACGCACTTGCAAGAGAAGGGACTGAGCTTTCCGGTGATTGCGGATGCTTCGGGTGAGATTTCAAAAAGTTATGGTCTGCACGCGGTTCCTGCCTTTTTTGTACTCACTCCTTCGGGTGAGATTGCCTTTTCGGGTATGGGTTACACAACTTCTTGGGGGCTTAGGCTGCGGCTGTGGTTGGTGGAGAAAGGGTTTCTATAGCAGCATCCGAATCTCTTCATTCTCTTCGAAGAGCTTTTTCTTGAAGCGGTCAATCTTTTCCTCATCGCGTGATTCGCGAGATATATCAATTTTAATGTCGGCAATGATTTTGGTGGGAGAGGGGGCGAGAAAGAGGATTCTGTCTGCGAGTAAAATAGCCTCATTGAGATCATGTGTGACAAAGAGAACTGTGTGAGGCCGTTTTTTCCAAACATCGATCAATAATTTCTGTACCTTCCGAGCGGTGGGTGCGTCAAGCGAAACAAAGGGTTCATCCATCAGTAGAAAATCGGGTTGAATGGCGAAAGCTCGAACCAGTGCCACACGACGGCTCATGCCAAGTGAAAGCATCTCTGGGTACTTGTGCTGAGCTCCAGTAAGCCCCATTACTTCGATGAGGTTATCGACAACAACGCTGCTCTGCTCAGGAAGCGGTTCGGGTAGAGCTAAATCGATATTTTCTCGCACTGTTCGCCAAGGTAGTAGTCGTGGATTTTGGAAAACATAACCAATATGTGGCGAGTAATTCTTACTTTTTGACTCGAGCTGGATTTGGCCTTCGAAATCACTGTCAAGCCCTGCAAGCAGGTTTAAAAGAGTGCTTTTCCCGCAGCCAGATGGGCCAACCATGCAAATAAATTCACCGCTCTCTAAAGAGAATTTCAGGTTTTTGATGACCGATTGTTTTGCTGTTCTTTCGGTGGCTGGCCAGCTTTTTTCCTGAATATTGATGTTGATCATCTTCTCCACCTTTGTGCTCGGCGATCCAGTGGTTTGAGAATGATGAGTTCAATCATCTGTATGACGGTTACAAATGCGATGGTATAGGCCATGATGCTGGCAACATCAAACAGCTGGAAAAAAAGATGAAGTTGATAGCCCATGCCGTCACTGCGGCCAAGCAGCTCAACGACTAGAACAATTTTCCAGATGAGTGCAAGCCCCGAGCGGGCAGCGGCAATCAGAAAGGGGTGCAGTTGAGGCAGTATGACATGTTTGATGATTTTGGCGCGGCTGAAGTTATAGCTTTCAGCCATTTCAAAATAGTCTTTATTGAGTGCGCGGGTGCCCTCTCTTAGGGTGACGACGACATTGGGTAGCTTGTTAATGACAATGGCAAGAATAGCAGCTGCTTCGGTCAACCCAAACCAGACATAACAGAGAATGATGGTGACCAGCGCGGGGATATTAAGAAAAATAATGAGCCAGCTGTCGAAAAAACGATCAAGTGGTTTACGTAATCCGAGAATTATTCCAATAGCTGTACCAATAGTCATGGCAATAAAAAAACTGACAAGAAGGCGGGCCAGCGTGATGCCGAGATTTGGCAGGAGTTCGCCGGTTGTTATCGCTTGCCATAAGACGGAGAAAACCTCGAAAGGTGCAGGAAGCAGCGCGCTGTTGATAACGAGGGCAAGCAGCTGCCAGCTGAAAATTAACAGGGCAGGTGGTGCGAGCGTGTAGAACCAGCGGTTTTGCATATTGTGAGAGGAGGACGGTTAGTTCTCTTTGATGAAAGCATTTGTCCAGAATGTTCCTGGACTTAACTGGGTTGATTTTCCGACCAGTTTTTCGCCACCAAACTGGTGAAGCAGAGAGAATACTCCTTCGGCGGCTTTGACGCCCTGTTCTCCCCAGCTTTTTATACGGCCTTCACAGTAGCGATTGCGAAGCATTTTCTCGGTTTTGCTGTCACCCGCTTTGGTGAG
>QNFJ01000211.1 GCA_003646305.1 Gammaproteobacteria bacterium
AGCAGAAAAAACATTTTATCGAAGCAATCAATAAGCCGTACGGAATGGTGTTAGTCACCGGCCCAACGGGTAGTGGTAAGACGGTCTCTCTTTATACTGGCCTCAACATGCTGAACTCGCCAGAGCGAAATATTTCAACCGCAGAAGACCCTGTCGAGATTACGGTTACCGGAATCAACCAGGTTAATGTCAATGTTAAAACCGGCCTGACTTTCGCGACTGCGCTCCGCGCCTTCCTCCGTCAGGATCCAGACATCATTATGGTCGGTGAGATCCGCGACCTGGAAACCGCTGAGATTTCTGTCAAAGCGGCTCAGACAGGACATATGGTTTTATCAACTCTCCACACCAACGATGCACCTCAAACACTTACCCGACTCTCTCAAATGGGTGTCCCAGCATTTAACATCGCATCGTCTGTTGTCCTGATTATGGCGCAACGACTTGCAAGAAGAC
Organism: Gammaproteobacteria bacterium; assembly: GCA_003646305.1. GTDB lineage: Bacteria > Pseudomonadota > Gammaproteobacteria > Methylococcales > UBA2780 > UBA2780. The sequence continues at coordinate 457 of QNFJ01000211.1, forward strand.
TTTGTCTACACTGCAAAGAACCTGCAGATTTACCTAAAGACGCCCTGCTTGAAGCCGGTTTTTCGGAAAATGAGCTTAATGACCTAACTGTTTACCATGCTGTTGGCTGCGATCAATGCGTGAAAGGATATAAAGGGCGAGTCGGCATCTATCAAGTGATGCCTATCTCTGACGAGATGGGCCGCCTAATCATGGAAAACCGTACCTCTATCGAACTTGCCGACCAGGCGAAGAAAGAGGGCGTCAAGGATCTTCGCGAATCTGGCCTTAACAAAATCAGATCAGGCCTTACAAGCATTGAAGAAATCGATCGCGTCACCAGAGAATAGGAATTATGGCTACAAAAACACTCGAACTAACACTGTACGCATGGGAAGGAACCGACAAGAAAGGTAACCGAATCAAGGGTGAACAGACGGCAAAAAGTGAAACCATTGTTAAAACAGAGCTTCGCCGACAGGGAATCAAGCCCATTAAAGTCAAAAAGAAGTCAAAGCCACTTTTTAGCAAAAGAACAAAAGCCATCACAACGAAAGATATTTCCATTTTCAGCCGTCAGCTTGCGACCATGATGTCTGCCGGTGTTCCACTTGTACAGGCTTTTGACATTGTGGGCCGTGGCCACGAAAACCCGGCTATGCAGGATCTTATTTTAGGCATTAAGAGTGATGTGGAAGGCGGAACAGCTCTGGCCGAAGCACTAAGCAAACAACCTCTTTATTTTGATGAATTATTTTGTAATTTGGTTAATGCTGGGGAACAGGCTGGTATCCTCGAAACACTGCTGCACAAAATTGCCGAATACAAAGAAAAAACAGAAGCATTAAAGGCAAAGATAAAAAAGGCGATGAGTTATCCCATTGCTGTCCTGGTTGTTGCCTTCGTTGTGACCGCCATTTTGCTTATCTTTGTTGTACCCACATTTGAAGATCTCTTTCAAAGCTTTGGCGCTGACCTCCCTGCTTTTACACAAATGGTCATCGATATGTCCCGTTTTATCCAGGAGTGGTGGTGGGCTATTTTCGGCTCTATAGGGATTGCGATATTTGTCGGTATCAATGCAAAAAAACGTTCTGTGGCCTTCCAGCACTTTCTTGATCGATCACTACTCAAATTACCCGTTATCGGTGTAATTCTTAACAAAGCAGCCATTGCCCGTTTTGCGCGAACACTCGGCACAATGTCAGCAGCGGGTGTTCCATTAGTTGAAGCCCTCACCTCGGTAGCGGGCGCCGCAGGAAACATCATCTATTTTGATGCCATTCTAAAAATGCGTGAAGAAGTCTCATCGGGCACTCAGCTCCAACAAGCTATGCGCCAGGCCGATCTTTTCCCAAACATGGTCGTTCAGATGGTTGCGATTGGTGAAGAGTCTGGCTCTCTCGATGCCATGCTTTCAAAGGTTGCCGACTTTTATGAAGAGGAGGTCGACAATGCTGTTGACTCGCTCACCAGTTTACTGGAGCCAATGATAATGGCCTTCCTGGGCGTTGTCATTGGTGGACTCGTGATCGCTATGTACCTGCCCATTTTCAAAATGGGTGCTGTTGTTTAAAACAACCTGATTCCATTTTGGCATTATTCGAACTTTTACAAGACAGCCCTTCTTTTCTACTTTTAACCGTGGGGCTTGTCGGCCTGATGGTCGGCAGCTTTCTAAATGTGGTTATTTACCGCCTGCCTGTCATGATGGAAAAGAGCTGGCGACAGGAGTGTCTGGAATACCTTGGGCAAGACAGCAAATCTGAAGAGCCTGAGGAATTCACCCTCTCCCTTCCTCGCTCAAGCTGCCCAAAATGTAAGTCACCCATCACCGCCCTTCAGAATATACCCGTTCTGAGCTACCTTTTTTTAGGTGGTAAATGCGCAAACTGCAAAACGGCCATATCCGCACGTTACCCAATTATTGAGATAACCACAGCTCTGCTATCAATTGTCGTTGCAAATCATTTTGGTTACAGCCTGGAAATGGTCGCTGCACTTTTTCTCACCTGGAGCCTGATCTGCCTGACCATGATTGATTACGATACGCAGTTACTGCCCGACTCGATCACACTACCACTTCTTTGGGGTGGGTTATTTCTGAGTCTCTCCAGCCTGCTTGTTGATAGCCACACAAGTATTATTGGTGCCATTGCGGGTTATCTTAGCCTATGGTCTGTTTATCATCTTTTCCGGCTTGTGACTGGCAAAGAGGGCATGGGCTATGGGGATTTTAAACTCCTTGCTGCGCTCGGGGCCTGGTTGGGCTGGCAAATGTTACCCATTATTATCATTCTTTCCTCATTAGTCGGCGCAGTCGTTGGCAGCCTGCTATTAATTACGCAAAGGCAAAAAAGAGGCACACCCATTCCTTTTGGCCCATTCCTCGCTGCTGCTGGCTGGCTAACGCTTATATGGGGTGACGAAATCATCAAGCAGTATTTTATTTTCAGTGGACTCAGCTAGCTTATTGATATGTTAATAATTGGTATAACTGGGGGAATCGGCTGTGGAAAAACAACCGTCACCGATCTCTTCTCAGAACTGGGCGTACCGGTTTCAGATGCAGATGTGATTGCCCATCAGTTGGTCAAACCGGGGCAGCCTGCCTTAAATGAGATTATTGCCACATTCGGAAAGCATATCACTTTAGAAAATGGTCAGCTGGATCGGTCACGCCTTCGGCAATTGATATTCGATAATCCTAAATCAAAAAGGGTTCTGGAAAATATCCTTCACCCTCTCGTCTACCAACAAATGAATCACTGGGCGAGTCAGCAAAAAGCACCCTACGTCATTTTTAGCATCCCTCTTCTCATCGAAACAAATCATCAAGATTCTGTTGACCGGGTTCTTATTATCGACCTGTCTCAAGAGCAGCAAATTTCAAGGGTTGTTGAGAGAGATGGCCTCACAGAAAAAGAGGTATCAAGAATTATCTCCAACCAAGCCTCTCGCTCACACAGAAGGCAAGTCGCTGACGACTTGATTCGAAACGATAGTTCTCCAGAACAGCTCAGAAAACAGGTTTCCAATCTACATAAATTTTATCTCGAACTTTCCAGAAATAAAGACTAATCCTCGTCCTATTTTTTATTTTTTACCTTCAGAGTTATAATTTAAAGGCTACCGCTATTGACTAATTTATTCTTTTAGTCAGAATTGGGCATATAATTACACCTAAACTAATTTACGTGGACCTAGCTTTTAATTGAATAACAATACCACCTATGAACTCCCGTTAAATGAACGAGTTCGACTTTTATTGAGGCTAGAACAGCTTTTTAAGCAGGTCGATCATTTCATGCTTGGCACGACGATTTGGGACTCTCGTGCTGTTATTGACAATCTCCTCAATATTCAAGCCATTTTTAGCCGGAATGATGTTAAGTCCGAGCTATTGAAGGAGCTGGATAGACATACTGGGCTCTTATCCAGAATTTCAACAAGTCAGGGTGTCGATAAGCCAAAACTCTCAGAGACTATTTCTGAGCTCCAGGGAATCAGTAACAGCCTTCGGGAAAGTAGCGGTAAAGCAGCTCTCTTGTTAATGGAATGCGATCTACTCAAGAGTATCTCCCAACGAAGTACCATCCCAGGTGGAACCTGTGCATTTGACCTACCCAGCTTCCATTACTGGTTGCAACAGGCGGATGAAGTCAGAAAACAGGACCTAAAAGAATGGACCCATCCCTTCAGGCCAACCCAAAAGGCCGTTAACTTAGTACTAAA
>QNFJ01000212.1 GCA_003646305.1 Gammaproteobacteria bacterium
CCTGAAAAGCGTGTTATTCCCGTTTTCATCACAACAGTGCATCATATTGGTGAGGAGATTGTAGGGGCGGTTGAAGCCTACCCGGATAAAGAAATTATCTTCCTGATTACCGCCTGTGAAATGACGTTACAGATGTTTGGCGATTGGGGGAATATGGTCAAAGTGAAAGGGATCGGTGTCCGCTTAGATGGGCAGATCTGTAATACCATGAAAGCATTTGTTGCTTCAGAGTTTGGCGTAAAACCGGGCATGGCGGTGGTGTTAGATGACACGCAAAAAAGGGTTTTGGAGCTTATTGAATTAAGGCGTGACTCGGGGGCAGATTAACATTAATAATCACTATGCAAACTGAACATTAGATAACTGATAAGGAATTAAAAAAATTAATATTACCAACTACGAATCATTACTTTCAGCCGCAAAACAGCAGCCTGAGCCGCAACGTTTACTGTTTGTCTTTCTAAAAGCCTCCCTGCCGAAAGATCATGAAGGGGATGAAGAGAGCCGTTTTAATGCAGGGCAGGGTGGTGAGCTAGAACCGGTTATGTGTGTTGATAAAGCGCTGGATGAGCTGGGCAGCTTTTCTGATTTAGTCGAAGAGTCAAAGCAGATGCAGCAAGACTGGCAACTTGTCCTTATTGCCGCACTTTCGGGTCGAAATGGCATTACACCCAGTTCTGCTGAAGCCGAGAAGTCACTTAAAATGATGCTCCATGTAGTAGAAAATGGTGGTGACCTGTCAAGATATATAACGTTTGATCGGGATGGGATTCCAGTACAGTTTGGCTAATTAGATGTGTGATAAAAAGGAGAGTCAGGTGCAACAAAATAGTAGGACAAGTGCTTTTATTCTGGGGGCGTTTATATTTATCGGGTTATCTGCATTGGGGTATTTGCTCGGTAATGCGGCGATTGAGTACAAGCAGTACGATCGAAGTGTTACGGTAAAAGGGCTATCCGAACGCGAGTATGGGGCAGATATTGTTATCTGGCCCATTCAGTTCACCGTCGCTGGGAATGAGCTGGGAGATCTCTATGAAGCCATTGAGAAAAAGAGTGTGAAGATTAAAGAATTTCTCGGTAAGAATGGTATTCGCCCAGAAGAGATTACCCTGGCGTCTCCGGCGATAACCGATAAATCGGCTCAACAGTATGGAAACAATGGCAGAGCAGAGTTCCGCTACACGGCTATTCAAACGGTCACGGTCTATTCAAAAGAGATCAAAATGGTGCGGTCAGTCATGGCTTTGCTCTCAAAGCTTGGTAAAGAAGGGATTGTTTTTACGGCTGGAAATTACGATTCTCGAACAGAGTATCTGTTTACTCGGTTGAACGAGGTTAAGCCGGAGATGATTGAAGAGGCGACAAGGAAAGCGAGAGAAGTGGCTGAGAAATTTGCGTCAGACTCCCAAAGTAAACTGGGCAAAATTAAAAGAGCCTCGCAGGGGCAGTTCAGCATCAGTGCACGTGATAAGAACAATCCTCATATTAAAAAGATTCGCGTAGTCTCCACCGTTGCTTATTATCTGTCGGATTAGAAATGGGCGGATGTAACTTTTACAATCACAATGCACACAGATAAAAGGAGTTAAGTGATGGCGGCTACAAAGACAGAAGACAAGTTGACTCAGATTGTTGCGCAAGCGCGCAGTGCGCGTGAAGAGAGTGACAAGGGTTATCGAGGCCGAGCGCTAAAGATGTACCCGTGGGTTTGTGGTCGTTGTTCGCGGGAGTTTACGCACGAGAATTTACGGGAGCTGACAGTACATCATCGTGATCATAACCACGACAATAACCCGTCAGATGGTAGCAACTGGGAACTACTATGCTTATATTGCCATGATAATGAACATTCGCGTCTTATTGATTCTGGTTATGGCGAAACGGTAGAAGAAAAACCGAAAGAAAGTTCTACGCATAATCCTTTTTCGGGGCTTGCCTCTTTGCTTAAAGATAAGGAGTAATTCGGCGTCTATTTTGCGTTGTTAGTTGTAGCAACAACGTTAAATATCACCCGCCATTGGCCATAAATATTGATATGAAAAGAGGGTGGGCATTTTAATGATTAGGTGGAAAATTTTCTCAGGCAGTTTACCTAGACGTATAATTCCAGAAAATAAAGAGATAACGATAGATGATGGAATTTGAAATAGCCTACTGGCACTGGTTGGTGCTAGGCATGATACTCGTTGGGTTTGAGATCTTTATCCCCAGCTTCACGGTACTATGGTTTGGCCTTGGGGCTTTTGTGGTCTCTGCCTGTTTATGGGCTGCGCCAGATCTTGACTTAAGCTGGCAACTATTTATCTGGAGTCTCGCCTCCATGATTTTCGGGTTCGGATGGTTCAAGCTTTTCCGCCCAATGATGACGGACAAAACAAAAGCGGGGATAGCGCGTGAAGCCATCGCGGGAGAAATTGGTATGGTGGTAAAGAAGCCAACAGACTCAACGCGTGGGCGGGTTCGTTTCACAATCCCTCTGTTGGGTGATGATGAATGGGAATTTATTTGTCAGGAAACAGTCACTGTTGGAGACAAAGTGGTTATCACCGAAGCATCAGGTAATACTTTGATGGTGGATAAAGTCAGCTAGATCGCTCGTAAAGTGCTCTGGTAGTCTCTCGATTGATATTAAAATATGGAGTTAGAAATGGATGGTATAACAGTCGCAGCAGTTTTTTTTGGATTGGTTTTTTTAACCGTTTCTATGGCGGTAAAACTGGTTCCACAAGGGACGAAGTTTGTTGTTCAACGATTGGGGAAATTCCATAAAACGCTTGGTCCGGGCCTAAACTTCATCATGCCCTATATCGATAAAGTGGCACATAAAGTGACCACTAAAGATATTGTGATGGATATCCCATCGCAGGAGGTGATTACAAAAGACAACGCGGTGATGGTGGTAAATGCCGTCTCATATATCAATATCACCTCACCAGAAAAAGCCGTTTATGGTGTAGAAGATTACCGACTGGCCATTATGAACCTAGTGCAAACATCATTGCGATCCATTATTGGTGAAATGAAACTGGATGAAGCGCTCTCGTCACGAGATATGATAAAAGCCCGTCTTAAAGAGGCAATTTCTGATGATATTTCAGATTGGGGGATAACCCTTAAAACGGTTGAAATTCAGGATATTACCCCCTCTGCCACGATGCAGAATGCGATGGAAGAACAGGCGGCAGCTGAACGGCAGCGGCGTGCCACCGTGACAAGAGCAGACGGTGATAAATCGGCGGTGATACTAGAAGCAGAAGGGCGGCTAGAAGCCTCAAAAAGAGATGCCGAAGCACAAGTGGTACTTGCTCAGGCGACTCAAGTAGCCATCACAAAAGTGACTGAAGCGATACAAGATAAAGAGTTACCCGCCATGTATTTGCTGGGTGAGAAATATATTGGTGCCATTCAGGATCTATCAACATCTGAAAACGCAAAAACAATACTATTACCGGCCGATTTACCCGCAGCGGTTCGTGGCATGCTTGGCGGTAAGTAACCAGGTGTGAAAATGGCTTTCCATGCGCCGGCACGGGAAGCTCCATTTTTGGTTACCCACAACAGACCCGTTTAGGGTGAAAAATCCATTTATGGATAAATGCACCCACTAACATTGCACCAACAAAAAAGAGCAACTTACCATTGGCAATGCCCAGTGAGGCTAATGCAGGGCCAGGGCAGAAACCGCCAATTCCCCAGCCTATACCGAACAGAATAGAGCCCAGAATCAGTTTTCGATCAATATCGTTTCTATCGGGTAGATGGAAGTCTGTTTCCAATAACGGTTTTTCCCGCTTCAGAATAAAGAATCGGGCTGCTGTCATAACCGTGAGTGCACCCATCATCACAAAAGCTAGACTGGGATCCCAGTTTCCCGAAATGTCGAGAAAACCAATCACTTTGGCTGGATTAATCATTTGTGCGATCGCGAGCCCCATACCAAAGAGCAGGCCACAAATCAGTGCCGTAATTATCTTTTTCATGCGCGTTACCCTAAGAGGTGATGAGTGATAAAAACGGTCAGAAAGCCGCTCGCCATAAAAGTGAGCGTTGCGATAATTGATCGTGTAGAAAAAAGCGCAATTCCGCAAATACCATGGCCACTGGTACAACCACTTCCGAGGTTTGAGCCAAAGCCGACCAACAGCCCAGCAATAATCAACA
>QNFJ01000213.1 GCA_003646305.1 Gammaproteobacteria bacterium
GATATAATCAGCGTGATAAAAGGGTAAGAAAGCTCCCAGGCAGGATGAGCGGTAGTTTTTCCAAAGTAATCTAGTGCACCAATGACAGGGGTGTGGACAACATAAACCCCTAAAGAGATTGCCCCTAATTTATACAGTAGGCCGTTAGCACCAAATGTTGGGTGTTGAGTGGCGAACAGAAAAACTGCGGTGGCAATGATTGGGGTGCTAAACAGGTAGGGGTGCTCTTCAAACACTAGGCCTTCATGGGCGGAGACAAGTAAGCTTTCCAGAAACATCAATACGACTGCCCCACACAGTAGCTTAAGGCTGCTAATGTTGATTGTTGAGTGGGCTAAAAAATAGCCGATACTGAGGAAAAAAACAGAAATAAAGATACCTCTTTGCTGGAACGGGAGCACAAACCCAGTGCCAATCAGCGTGTCACTATATAGGCTTGCGGATAACATAAAGGTATAAGCAACAGTTCCGATTAGGAGAATGCTATTTTTACCGAGTTTAAGTGCAATCAAAGCCGAGAGGACAATAGAACCTTCAATAAGCGAAACCAGAAACCAGAGTGGTACAGCTGTTCCCCAAAAAAGGAATACATCCAACCTGCTGGCGGCGTACTCTGGCATAAATAGCAGGTTCGAGAGTAAGGGTCTTAAACTGCCATTTTCGACTACTTCCTGGAGCCACTGCCCCCAGAAAAACCCGTTCAGAACCACCCAAATTAAAAGCAACAGCGCTATCCGAGGAATATATTTCTTGAGTTGTTTTTGCAGGCCATGTTTATCAACACCGAGTGAAAAGAAGTACCCGGAAGCGATAAAAAAGAAGGGTACAGCGAATGCATTTAGCTGCTGGATGATGTGCCCCAGATAATACCAGCCATTATGTTCCATTGGTGCCCTTAAAAAGGGGGCGGTATGGGTTGCAACAATACAAAATATTGCAACGCCTCTCATGACCTCGATAGAGGCTATTTTTGTTCGTTGATTCGTCATGCTATCGATCGTAACTTAAAACGGGAAGGCTATGAAGCACTCAATAAAAAAGCTGCAAGAATTACTTCTTGCAGCTTTTAAACTCAAACGAGTTTGGACTCAATCGTAGTTGCCTGGTGGCCGAGAGTTACTTCTTTCCTTAAGCGCTTCCTGTCTGCCTTTGGCTGCTTCAATCTGAAGTTTACTTTTGCCTATAGCCTCTTTATTAAGTCCAGCGTCACATCCGATTACTCCAAAAGAGAGAATTGATGCGGCAGCAAGAATTGAAATCGTTCTCTTCAACATTACTTCCTCCTAAATTTTAGGTACATAACAGATTATTATCAGCGCTGAAAAACCAGCCTAGCCAACGCCTTTTATTGATATGATGGTCGTACTACCCATGGTGGCCAACACCACATCTTGCATCGATTTTGACATATAAATATGGCAGAAAGCAACTATCTTTTTTAAGGTAATTTTTAAGCAGGTTAAAGAGTAATGAGCCATTTAATGGGCTGATGTTTAAATAAGGTTAATAATGAGCAAAACAGAGCAATCGATGAGAGTGCTAGAGGAGGGTAAAGATTACCGTTCCTCGGCAACAAATGACTACCAGGCTGACATTGTCGAGCATTATGACGAATGTTATTGGGAGTACAGGACAGCCTGGTTAAATAGTCATAACCTGGCGATTCATTACGGATACTGGGATGAGAGCACGCACTCGCATAGTGATTCTCTGTTGAACATGAACCGAGCGCTTGCCAATAAAGTGGCAATCAACGCAGGTGATCATATTCTCGATGCCGGTTGTGGACTAGGTGGAAGTTCAATCTGGTTGGCTGAAAATTTTGATGTCACTGTCACCGGGATTACCCTGTCACCTTCACAGGTTGAGCACGCAACGCGCTCTGCTGAAAAAAGAGGTGTGGCCGATAGAGTGACGTTTAAGACGGCCGATTATTGCCAAACGCCTTTTGAAAATGAAAGCTTTGATATTGTCTGGGGGCTTGAAAGTGTCTGTTATGCACTACATAAAAAACTCTTTACCGATGAAGCATTCAGAGTACTTAAAAAAGGGGGGCGTCTGGTTTCAGCTGATGGTTATGCGTTAAAAGAGCAGTTTACTGAAGAGGAATGGCTGCGAGTGGTCACCTGTCTGGATGGTTGGGCTGTGCCCAATCTGGCAACGCCTGAAGGCTTCAAACAATACCTGCAAGAGAGCGGTTTTAGTCATGTGGATTATAGTGATATAACCGCTAATACCATGCCCTCAGCGAAGCGGATGTATTACACCGCACTATTGACCTGGCCGATGCAGCGGTTATTGGTCTTACTGAGATTAAAGACAAAAGCTCAGGATAGAAATTTTTACACGGCCTTGCGGCAGTACCAGGTTTTCAAGGATGGACTCGCCGGTTACGGACTTTTCTGTGCAGAAAAATAGATGACAGACTCGCATAGCAACAGCCATGTTCATTACCGAACCTGTTGTTTATGCGAAGCGATGTGTGGTCTTGAGATAGCACATAATCAGACCGAAATTTTTTCCATAAAAGCCGATAAGGCTGACTCTTTTAGCCAGGGGCACATCTGCCCTAAAGCGGTTGCCTTACAAGACATTCATGATGACCCGGACCGGCTGCGTGAACCGTTGCGAAAGACAGCAAAAGGTTGGGAAACAATCAGCTGGGAGGCAGCATTTGATGAGGTTGCCGCAAAGCTAACCACCATTCAAAAAGAGCATGGTGCGAATGCAGTCGCGACCTACATGGGTAACCCTAATGCGCACCACTATGGGACGCTGCTATTTGTTGACAGGTTAATCAAAGCGATTGGTAGTAGAAACCGTTTCAGCGTCACCTCGGTTGACCACCTTCCTCACGCACTTGCCTGTACCTTACTGTTTGGGAACCAGCTTTTTTTCCCTGTTCCAGATATAGACCGAACCGAGTTCTTTCTCTGTATCGGAGCTAATCCGGTTGTTTCAGGTGGTAGTTTGATGGGCGCACCTGGTTTCACCAAGAGAATTAAACAGCTACAGGAAAGAGGAGGTGAGTTGGTGGTTTTAGATCCTCGCCGTACTGAAACAGCACTGCTAGCAAACCAACATCTTTTCATCCGTCCAGGGACGGATGTTTGGTTGCTACTGGGGATGATTAATGTCCTGTTTGAAAATGAGTTGGTCAATCCTGGGAAAGCAGCCGCTTATGTTGATGGTTTGGGGTCATTCAGGCAGGAAGTTTCTCACTTTTCATTAAGTCATTGTGCTAGTCAATCAGGAATCTCAGAAGAAGAGATCAGCGATCTTGCAATCCGCTTTGCTAGCGCAGAAAGGGCGGTTGCTTATGGGCGCGTAGGGAGCTGTACACAGATTTATGGAACGCTGACCGCCTGGTTGATCTATCTGCTAAATATTCTTACCGGTAACTTAGATTGTGAAGGAGGCATTATGTTTCCTAAGCCAGCGGTTGATCTGGCAAAATTGGGACAGCTATCGGGTTATGCAGGTAGTTTTGATCGTTCTAGAAGCAGAGTTCGAGGCTTGCCCGAGTTTGCAGGGGAATTCCCAATCGCGACGATGGCAGATGAGATGCTGACAGAAGGAGAGGGGCAGGTTAAAGCGCTCTTAACGTTGGCAGGCAACCCTGTTTTATCAACACCAAACGGGCGCAAACTCGACAGGGCATTGGAGAAACTCGATTTTATGGTGTCGATCGATTTTTATCTGAATGAAACAACGTGTCACGCAGATATCATTCTGCCACCAACAGGGCCGTTGGAGCACCCTCACTATTCCCTTGGTGTCCACGCGGTGGCGACACGTAATAGCGCAAAATATAGTCCAACACTATTTAAAGCTGATACGAATAGTCGTCATGATTGGCAGATTATTTTGGAACTGGTGAGCCGTTTTGGTGCGGACTCGCTGATAAAGCGAGTTAAGAACAGGCTAAGCAAGTGTATCTTCAGCAAGCTAGGTGCTGACGGACTGCTAAATATATTGTTAGTGGCTGGCCCCTATGGCTCGTTTGTTCCCTTCAAAAAAGGAACCAGTTTAGCAGTGCTTAAAAAAGCACCACACGGGATTGATTTTGGCCCGCTAATGCCGCTGTTGCCCAAAAAACTGTATACAAAAAATAAGCGCATTCAGCTGCTTCACCCGCTCTATAAAAGGGGGCTAGAGCA
>QNFJ01000214.1 GCA_003646305.1 Gammaproteobacteria bacterium
GGATGTTGATTAAAGCGGGGTTCTCTCGGCAATTGCCTAAGCTGGAGCGGATCAGCCCGTAGGTTGGGGTGAGCTTGCGAACCCCAACTAACTTGGCACACGGCAATCTGTTGGGGTTCATACTTCACCCCGACCTACAAGAGTTTGAATTAAACCCACTCACACATAGCTGAGCTCAGGTTGGTCAGACCACTAAGCGTGCGGTTTCTGGCTTTTTTTCTTCATGAACTGTTCTGATGTCCAATCAAGAAAATGACGATTGTCGTTAAAGCGGGTATCATGCGGTCTTGTGCTTAAATGTTAAATTCATTCTGGCATTCCGGCCAGAGATTTACGTGCGTATTTTGAGCATGGTGTATCACCAAGATGGTACATCTTGGGTAAACAATGATCTGCGCGATTTAAAGTCTTAAGCAATATTATGGTGCCCAGGAGAGGACTTGAACCTCCACGGCCATAAGGCCACTAGCACCTGAAGCTAGCGTGTCTACCAATTTCACCACCTGGGCAGCGGTTGTCTGTTATTGGGATCGGATGATCCTGTAACGAGGCCGGTACTCTATCAAAATCACGATAAGTGTCAATAAATAAAACTCTGTAAATGTCTAAATCAAAGAGCAAGAAAAGCCGTTTTAAACTGGCTGACCCTCACGCTAAGCGCGAAGCGGGCAAGTATGAAAACCCGATTCCAAGCCGCGAGTTAATCCTCGGTTTTCTGGAAGAATATGGTGCGCCACTGACGCGCGAGGAGATTGCTGAGAAATTAGGCATTAATAGCGTGGAAGATGGTGTCGCCCTAAGTCGGCGGCTTTCAGCTATGGAGCGTGATGGACAGTTATTAAGGAACCGGAAAAATCGTTTCTGCATTGTTAATCGTGAAGATTTGATTGCTGGGCGAGTACTGGCACACCCTGACGGTTTTGGTTTTTTGCGTCCAGATGAAAGCGGTGATGATCTGTTTCTTTCGCCAAAACAGATGCGTTCATTGCTGCATGGTGATCGCGTTGTTGTCAATGTTGCCGGTATAGACCGACGTGGGCGTCGAGAGGGTGCAGTGGTGGAAATTCTGGAGCGCCATAATCGTCGTATAGTGGGTCGGTTTCAACGTGAAGGCGGGATGATGATCGTCATTCCCGATAGTAAAAATATTCACCAGGATATTCTAATTCCAGATCGCCACTGTGGTGAGGCGCTAGAAGGGCAGATTGTGGTTGCAGAGATCGTTGAGCAGCCTAATCGACGGCGTCCGCCAGTAGGGCGTATTGTCGAGGTTCTAGGCGATCATATGGCGCCTGGAATGGAGATAGAGATGGCGGTTCGTTCGCACGAACTACCCTATCTTTGGTCTGAAGAGGTGCTTGCAGAAAGCCAGAAAATTGGTGAAGAGGTTTCTGAAAAATCAAAGCAAGGCCGAGTCGATCTGCGCGATGTGCCGTTGGTGACAATTGATGGTGAGGATGCACGTGATTTTGATGATGCAGTTTTTTGTCAGAAAACAGAGAAAGGCTGGAAGCTACTCGTTGCAATTGCGGATGTCTCTCATTATGTGAAAGTGGGTAGTCCACTGGACAAAGAGGCAAAAGAGCGGGGGAATTCTGTCTATTTCCCAAGCAATGTTATTCCCATGTTGCCTGAATCGTTATCGAATGGGCTCTGCTCGCTCAATCCCGATGTAGATCGGCTTTGCATGGTCTGTGAGCTTTATATTGATCATGATGGCGTTGTTTTTCGGTCGCGTTTTTTTGAGGGGGTTATCCGCTCTCATGCTCGTTTGACCTACGATGAAGTTTCAGAAATCCTTGAGCAAAAGAATGCGGTGCTGCGTAAGCGACGTGAAACACTTTTACCGCATTTAGAAGCACTTTATGCACTTTATAAAGTGTTACATGCTGAACGCGAGAAGCGTGGTGCGATGGATTTTGACACCACCGAATCGACCATTGTTTTTGGTAAAGACCGTAAGATTGAAAATATCGTTGCTATAGAGCGTAATGATGCGCACCGTTTAATCGAAGAGTGCATGATTACGGCAAATAGAGCAGCAGCTCGGTTTTTAAAGCGCAAAAAAATGGATTCGCTGCAAAGGGTTCATGATGGACCGTCGGAATCAAAATTACTGAATGTACGGACATTTTTGGGTGAATTAGGGCTTAAGCTGGAAGGGGGTGACTCGCCTGAACCTTCGGATTACATGAAGGTGATTAACGAGACAAAAGAGCGACCCGATCGGCATTTGATTCAGACTGTTTTACTGAGGTCTTTTTCACAGGCCGTTTATAGCCCAGAACTATCGGGTCACTTTGGTCTGGCTCTGGATGAATATGCGCATTTTACCTCGCCAATCAGACGTTATCCGGATCTCCTTGTTCACCGTGCAATTCGTCATGCATTAACTGGCAAAGGCCCGGAGCTTTTTGCCTATTCTTATGCAGATATGAAGCAGTTGGGAGAGCATTGCTCTGCCACAGAACGAAGAGCGGATGAGGCCACTCGTGATGTGTCGAGCTGGCTGAAATGTGAATATATGCAAGACCGCCTGGGTGAATCTTTTCAGGCGACAATCACAGCGGTCACCTCATTTGGTTTTTTTGCAGAATTAGATGATATTTACGTTGAAGGGCTAGTGCATATCTCTTCTCTTGGTAGAGACTATTTTCATTTTGATCCAATCAGCCATTGCTTGAAGGGTGAGAGGACAGGACAAAGTTATCGTCTGGGTGACGCTGTTCGAGTTGTGGTTACGCGGGTCGATTTGGATGAGCGAAAGATTGACCTGGCTCTGGAGCAGGGAGAGGGTAAGGCCAAAGATAAAAAGCAGAAAAGGGTGGTAAAAAAGAAGAAAAAAAGCGGCAAGGTAAAAGCAAAGCGTTCTGGTAAGAGGCGGGACTGATGGCAGTAAAAGGAAGAATTGTCTTTGGGATTCATGCGGCTGAATCTGCAGTCTCGCAGTCTCCGGAAAAATTAATTTCTGTGTGGCTGGACAGTGGTCGAAAGGATCGCCGTTTGAATGAGCTTCGCCAGTTGTGTGGAAAAATGGGTGTCGTCACTCAAAATAGTGATCGAAAGCAGCTCGATAAGATGGCAAACAGTCAGAATCACCAAGGTGTGGTGATGGAAATGTTGCTCCCGGAAGAGCTGAATGAGCAGGCGCTGCAGTCTGCGGTTAGAAAGTCAGAAGAGCCAGCATTCTTTCTTGTTTTAGATAGAGTTCAGGACCCACATAACTTAGGTGCATGCCTGAGAACAGCCGATGCAACCGGTGTACAGGGTGTTATCGTGCCGAAAGATCAGGCAGTCCATCTAACGCCTACGGTCTGTAAGGTGGCGAGTGGTGCTGCAGAGACGATACCTTTATATAGGGTGACGAATCTGGCTAGAACATTAAAATGGTTAAAGAGTGAAGGTGTCTGGTTAGTTGGGGCAGATGGTGGTTCGGATTCAACAATTTATGATATTGACCTGAAAGGGTCTATTGCAATTGTTGTCGGGGCAGAAGGGGAAGGGATGCGCCGACTCACACGAGAGTCTTGTGACTATATTGCCGGTTTACCGATGAAGGGGAGTGTGGAAAGCTTGAATTTGTCTGCAGCAACCGCTGTTTTTCTTTACGAGGCTGTTCGGCAACGTAGTCATTTGTAATATTGCATCGGAACGCTACGCAGGGTAAAATCAATCTTTTCTGTCGAGTCGATGTTTGGCTTGGCTCTCCTTGCTCCACCACAAATGATTGTGGGGGGCTAACTTTATCCGTAAGGGGTTTTAATGAGACATTACGAAATTGTATTTCTGGTACACCCAGATCAAAGTAGCCAGGTTGGCTCGATGATCGAGCGTTATCGCTCAATTGTTGAAGCGAGCTCAGGTGTTGTTCACCGTGTAGAAGATTGGGGTCGTAGACACCTCGCCTACCCCATCAATAAAATCCACAAAGCGCATTATGCAATGATGAACGTTGAGTGCAGTGGCGAGGCATTAGCCGAGCTTGAAAGCCTCTTCAAGTTTAATGATGCTGTTTTGCGTAATCTGGTTATCCGCCGTCCTGAAGCGATCACCGAATTTTCATCTCTAGCAGTTAAGCCTGCTGAAGAAGTGGCCGCGCCTGCTGTTGAGGAAAAGCCAGCAGAAAAGCCAGCAGAAAAGCCAGCAGAAAAGCCAGCA
>QNFJ01000215.1 GCA_003646305.1 Gammaproteobacteria bacterium
GAAACCAAACCGGATCAGAAAGAATGCGGCTGCTTCAGATAACTTTCCATCATCACAGACTATGATCAGCTTTTGGCTGCTATCCAGCCTGTTTGCTTTGGTTCTAAAGGAGAAAAAAGGCAAATTCTGGCTAGCCAACAATTTCCTCGCCCCATAAGACTCGGGGGTTCTAACATCCAGAAATAGCGCGCCCTCATCTTTGACCATTTGAGCCGCTTTTTTGTACTCAAAAAACCTAATAATCGGCTCTTTTACCAGCTTTAGGAAATCACTTTTGCCCAACCTAAGCAAAGAACCATCGCACATCATCGCCACAGTCACACTCCGCTCACCACCTGAAATAAGCGCGTCCTCCCCAAAATTCTCGCTCGCGTTCAACTCTCCCAATTTGATTAGCTTGGCGCCAGGTGAAGGCTGCCGCATTAAGCTGCAGCGGCCCGATTTAATAATGTAGTAATAATCACCTTTATCACCTTGCCGGACGACCAGCTCACCCTTTTTAAGCTGAATTTCCTCTAGGTTAATCATTACTTTTTGGAGGTTAGCCGCTGGAAGTTTCTGGAAAATTCTCGACTGCAGCATCGTAGTCATCCAATCGCCACCGGCCTCTTCTGGAATGTCACTGACCTGATAAGCCTCTTGATGACTAGAGTCCCGTTTCTCTGGTGCATTAACAAATTCCGAGTCCACCCGCACAAACCGCACGGCTGATCGAGCAATAGCTGAAACTTTTCGAGGTATCTGATGTGCGATTGCAAAGCGCGCTGCCTCGCTTCCACCATCGATACGATCCATCTCAACACCGCCAGCTTGCAAACTAACTGTCCCACTTAGCAGATAAACGAACTCTTTTGTGCTATCTCCCTGCTGAAAGAGAACAGTTCCTTTTTTGCCCGTTTCAACTGAAACACCATCGCACAATTGTTTAAACCGGCCCTCCGAAAGCGTCGCTAACGGAATTAATTTCCGAATCTGTTTAATGTCATCGTTCTTTAAGGAAGCCATCTGCACTGAATTTTGCAAGAAAAATCACCCAATCATTTTATAAGCCGTTCGCTATCGCTACAGATTTGCCTGTTTTAAACCCGTAACCTTCTCCTATAATAGACGAACAATTTAAGTTCGCTTTGTAATTGCTCACAAAATAGCGACTTATCCCTCAAAATAACGCCGGAACTTTTAACCACTTTCCTGAGACTAATATTCCGTTCTAACTTCCGCAAACTGCTGACAAAATGAAAAATAAAAACCCATCTTCTTTTTATGCGCTGTTTTTAGCCGGACTGCTTCTCATTACCCATGGACAGGCCTTCTCGGCATTTCCCCTCACTGTTGATAATAAACCACTGCCCAGCCTCGCCCCCATGCTTGAGAAAACAACGCTGGCTGTTGTCAATATCGCAACGCGCGGCCATGTTCAGGTTAAAGAAAACCCTTTACTAAATGACCCCTTCTTTCGCCGTTTTTTTGATGTCCCCAACAGGCCCAGAACTCGGAAAACACAAAGCCTTGGTTCAGGAGTTATTGTCGATGCAAAAAAAGGCTATATTCTTACCAACAATCATGTGGTTGGCAAAGCAGATGAAATCACCGTCACATTGCGCGATGGCCGCTCATTTGAAGCCAAAATAGTCGGAACTGATCCTGAATCCGATATTGCTGTGATCCAGATACCCGCTGAACAACTTCAGGATATCCCCGTCGCAAACTCCGACCAGCTACGTGTGGGTGATTTTGTTGTCGCCATCGGCAATCCGTTTGGACTTGGCCAGACCGTTACATCAGGCATTGTTAGCGCCCTAAGCCGCTCTGGACTCGGTATTGAGGGATACGAGGATTTCATCCAGACCGATGCCTCCATTAACCCCGGCAACTCAGGCGGTGCATTGGTCAATCTGCGCGGTGAACTGGTTGGTATCAACACCGCTATTATCGCTCCCGGTGGTGGAAATGTTGGCATTGGCTTTGCCATTCCAACCAATATGGCGATGAGTCTGATGTCTCACTTAGTCACACACGGCGAGGTCAACCGAGGCCGACTGGGCGTTGCTGTGCAGGATTTAACACCCGATCTGGCCAAGGCTTTCGGACTCAAAAATCATCATGGCGCGGTTATTACACAAATTCTAAAAGGCTCCCCCGCAGAAAAGGCCGACTTAAAACCCGGTGACATCATCATTTCTATTAATGACAAAAAGATCAAAAATGGCACCTCGATTCGGAATGCGGTCGGCCTACTGAGAATTGGAGACAGCGTCTCTATGGAGGTACTGCATAAAGGTCAACAAAAAACCGTAACCGCCATTATTGCGGAAAAGAAAAGCATCAAAATCAGCGGGCGTAAAGTTCACCCGGCTCTAACTGGAGCAGAACTTGCCGCTGTCACGAAAGAAGCTAATAGGCCAATAGATGTTGAAGGCATCCGAGTTGAAGCGATCAACGTGGGTTCACCCGCATGGCAAAATGGGCTAAAAAAGGGCGATATTATCGCCATGGCCAACCGCCGGCCGGTCAAAACATTACAGGAGCTGGCTGATGCGGTTCATGGCTCAAAATCCCTACTACTGAATATTCAACGCAACAATGGTGCATTCTTTCTTGTTATTCGATAACCCCTTTCAAAACAAATCATTTAAACTACCTACTAACCCTGTAAGGAATAGAACAATCCCATGAGCCAAAAAGAACGCGAATTTCGCCCACTTAACATCGCCATCCTGACCGTCTCTGACAGCCGTACAGAAGAGAATGACACCTCTGGAAAAACCCTCGTCGACCGCCTGGAAAAAGCGGGCCATAAACTAGCTGACAAGCAGATTGTCATCGATGACATCTATCAAATTCGTGCCGTGCTTTCTCGCTGGATTGCCGATGAATCAGTACAGGTTGTCATTACGACGGGTGGAACCGGTGTAACGGGGCGTGATGGAACGCCCGAAGCAGTTACCGTCCTGTTTGACAAAACACTTGATGGCTTCGGCGAACTTTTTCGTGCCATCTCATTTGAAGAAATTGGCACCTCAACGGTTCAATCCCGCGCTGTTGCGGGGGTTGCCAATGGCACCTATATCTTCACCATTCCCGGCTCTACCGGCGCGTGCCGTACCGCATGGGATAAACTGATTGAAACCCAGCTCGATATCCGCACACGGCCCTGTAACTTTGCTGAGATGATGCCTCGCCTACTAGAGAAGTGAACCGCTCGGCACTTTTCCTGTTTATCGCCTCACTAGCGGCTTTTTTAGCGGTTGCACTGGGGGCATTTGGTGCGCATGGCTTAAGAGAAATCCTCTCAACTCAGCAGTTAATTACCTGGGAAACAGCCGTTCGTTACCAAATGTGGCACGCACTGGCTTTAGCCATTATTTCTCTGCTCCTAAACCAGCATACCGAAAACAAATTGCTAATCCGCTCCGGCTGGCTAATGACTGCAGGAATGCTTTTTTTCTCCGGCAGCCTCTACGCCCTCTGCCTGACTGACCAAAAATGGTTTGGCCCGATCACCCCCATCGGCGGTGGTCTACTTATAATTGGCTGGTTATCTATTTTGACTTTTTCTTTTAAGAGAATCCGTAATGTCTGACGCGACACCTGGCACCATTTACCTCAAAGACTACTCTCAACCTGATTACCTGATAGACACGGTTGACCTCCATTTTGAGTTGCAACCAGAAAACACGCTGGTTCGCTCAACATTATCTTTTTACCGAAACCCCGCCAGCTCGACAGAAAACGCCCCCCTTCAGCTAATGGGGGAGGCGCTCACACTTGAATCCATCAAACTGGATGGCGTGACGATTGCCGAAGCAGACTACCTGGCAGATGAAAGCAGCCTGGTTATTCATACCGTTCCAGAACGGTTTACACTGGAAATCATCACCCATATCAACCCAAAGGCCAATACCGCGCTCGAAGGACTTTACCTGTCTAACGGACTGTTCTGTACACAATGCGAAGCCGAAGGTTTTCGCAAAATAACCTACTTCCTCGATCGTCCCGATGTAATGGCTCGTTACACGACAACAATCGTCGCCGATAAAACAGCCTATCCCGTTCTACTTTCCAACGGCAACCGAATCGACTCTGGTGAGCAAGAAGAAGGACGCCACTGGGTAAAATGGGAAGACCCTCACCCAAAACCC
>QNFJ01000216.1 GCA_003646305.1 Gammaproteobacteria bacterium
AACCCCATCGTCACCAGTAAAACAATCCAGACGTAACGATTGCTCAAATCAGCCCACAAGAGCGTACTGACTGTAATTGCGACCAGAATAAGCGCCCCTCCCATCGTCGGTGTTCCCGCCTTCGAAAAGTGTGACTCTGGCCCACAATCCCGTACATTCTGGCCCACTTTATATTGGCTCAAACGGCGAATCATGATTGGACCAACAATGAGAGAGATGACAAGCGCAGACAGGGCGCCGAGAATCGCCCTGAAAGTCAGGTACTGGAATACTCTGAAAGCACCAAAATATTCAGAAAGGTATTCAGCTAGCGAGAGTAGCATGCTCAATCTCCTCTTGTTCTAATTGGGACTCCCCGGAAATCGCCTCAACAACCCGCTCCATTTTTTGGCTTCGCGAACCTTTAACCAGTACAACCACATCCTTTTTGAGCGATTTTTTTAACGATTCAATCAAGGTTTTTTGCACTTCAAACCAACGACCATTCGCTCCAAAAGCCTCAACGACCTGCCGAGCCTCTTCTCCAACAGCAAAGAGTCGATTGACCCCTTTCTCTTTCATCTCTTTACCAATTTTTCTGTGAAGCTCGTCACTGCGCTCACCCAGCTCTGCAAAAGCACCCAATACCACCCATTTTTCCTCATTAATCGCGCTAAGCGAGTCGAGCGCAGCAGAACAGGAGGCAGGGTTCGCGTTATAACTATCATCGATGACCGTTGCCCCGTTCAGACCCTTTGATGGGCACATCCGTCCTTTCACTGGCAGCATCGATTCCAGACCGGCTCTAACTTGCTCCAGAGTACAACCCGCCGCAATGCAGGCTGCTGCAGCTGCCAGACAGTTTTTAACGTTATGGTTTCCCGCCAACTTCAATTGAATATCGACTGACCGGTTACTCCAGTTGATGGAGAACTGGCTATTGAAGTGGTCTCCGCTTACCGAAAAGGCAACTGACTCTGGAATAGCTCGAACCATAGCCTCTTCCGAAAAGCCAAAACTAATTGTCTTGCGATCACCTGCTAACGCTTTCCACTCCTCGTAAAAGACATCATCTCTGTTCAAAATAGCAATGCCATCCTTCGAAAGAGCCGAAATGATCTCCCCTTTTGTTTTCATCACTCCTTCAATATCACCAAACCCAGCCAAATGCGCAGCCGCTGCATTGGTAATCACGGCAATATCGGGAGTCGCTATTTCTGCAGTATATTTAATCTCACCCGGATGGTTTGCACCCATCTCGATTACCGCATACTCGTGTCCAGGCTGTAATTTGAGCACGCTGAGTGGAACACCAATATCGTTATTTAAATTCCCCTCGGTTGCGAGGACTTTTCCACACATTGAGAAAATAGCTGTAACCATCTCCTTTACGGTTGTTTTGCCATTGCTGCCAGTTATGCCAACCAGAGGGCCATTGAAGTTTTTTCTCCATGCCGCCGCTAAAACAGCCAGACTTCTGTGCGTATCGTCGACAATAATCTGATTAATAGGCGCCTTTTGCTTGCGATTCACCAGGGCTGCAACAGCACCTTTTTCTGCCGCTATCTCAACAAATTTGTTGCCGTCAAAGTTTGGCCCCTGTAGCGCAATAAACAGCTCGCCTTTCTGTAAATCACGACTATCTGTGCTTACGCCTGAAAAACTCACCTCGCTGCCCGCATCTGATTGCTTTCCACCGACAATCATTGTCAGCTCACTAATCGACATTGAGCCACTCATAGTAAGCCGCCCACTTTTAAACAATCCCTAACAACCTCACGGTCATCAAATGACAAGGAAAGATCACCTATTTGCTGGCTTGTCTCATGACCCTTGCCCGCAACCAAAATCACATCATTGACAGAAGAATCTGCTATCACTCGCGCTATTGCCTGCTTTCTATCCCGCACAACAACAGCATGACTGAGTCCACTCGAACAGATATCGGCAATAATCTCATTTCCATCTTCAGAGCGAGGGTTATCATCGGTCAAATAGACCGCATCCGCCTGTTTTTCAGCAATTTGCCCCATCAGGGAGCGTTTGCCACGATCACGATCGCCACCGCAACCGAACAGAACTTTCAAATGGCCAGCGCAATGTGGCCGTAAACTTGTCAACGCCTTTTCTAACGCATCGGGAGTATGCGCATAATCAACAACAACCAAAGGTCTGTCTTCTATTGAAATCCGCTCCATGCGGCCGGCAATCGGCCTCAGTTGGTGCAGTGCTCTGATTGCTCGCTCAAATTGAATCCCCATCGCCAATAGAACGGTTAACACAGCCAGGCTATTTTCTATATTAAAGAGACCGATCAACGGAACTTGTAGTGACAAAGACTGCTCTTGATAAGTCACCTTAAATTTCAGCCCACCTTTCTCTGCGCCTTGCTCACTCGCCACCACCACGTGTGCACACCGCTTCCCGTTTTCTGGATTCGGTAGCTGACTATAACCCCATATAACAACGCCTTCCGGGACTGCGTTGAGCACTCTAGTGGCATTATTGTCATCAAGATTAAGCGCAACAAAGGAGAGATGCTTACTTTTCAGGAGCAATAGCTTCGCTTCAACGTAATCACTCAAGCTGCCGTGGTAATCGAGATGATCACGGCTAAAATTAGTGTACAACGCGCCTTCAAAACAGGTACCAACCGTGCGCCCCTGAACCAGACCATGCGAAGAGACCTCCAGCGCAACCGCTTCAGCACCTTCAGCTCGCAACACGCTCATCACTCGATTTAACTCAACAGCATCGGGTGTCGTATGCGTTGTTTGATGCCAGTCGTCTCTTATTCCCCAGCCCAACGTGCCAATTGTTCCACACGACAGTTCACCCACTAACGCTTGAGCTAGAAAATTGGTGCAGGAAGTTTTCCCATTAGTCCCCGTCACACCAATCACTCGAAGCTGCTCTGATGGCTTACCATAAAAGCGGCTGGCAATAATGCCTAGCTTTTGTGAAAGCCCGTCAACGGAAATCAATGGTAATTTGCTTTTAAAGGCTTTTGCTAAAAATTCGCCATCACCAGAGGGGTCATAAACAATCGCAGACGCACCGCACTCGATGGCTTGAGCAGCAAATCGCAACCCGTGCACCTGCTCTCCAGAGCAAGCTATAAAAAGATCCCCAGAGATAACTTTCCGGCTATCTAACTGCAAACCACTAACCGGGCACTTTTCAATAAGAGGCAAATCAACAAACCCCTCAAGCAGCACTTCCAGTGGTTGCCCCTGCATCACTTTTTCGGCCGCCATCATAGAGCCTGCCTTTGCGTCATTCCTACTTGAAACATATCTTCAGCAAGGTCAGGCTTGCTGCCCGATAACCTTAATACTCCAGACATCACTTTTGAAAAAACCGGCGCTGCAACCTGTCCTCCGTAATACTGCTCTCCAGCCGGATCATCAATCATTATAGCCATCGCCATCTGAGGCGAGCTCACCGGTGCAAAACCTGCAAATAGCGTCTGATATCGATCATCAGAGTAACCGCCAGCTCCTGCTTTCTTCACCGTGCCTGTCTTCCCTGCCACACGGTACCCATTAACCCTTGCCAAGGGTGCGGTTCCTCTGTCACTCACCACTTTTTCGAGCATTAGCTGCAGGGGCTTGATTGTTGCTTCTGAAAAGACCCGCTCGTTACTCACCTGATTGGCCCGCTTCAAAAAAGTCACATCGGGTAGCCGACCACCATTCGCCAGTGCGGCATAAGCCCTGGCAAGTTGCAGCGTTGAAGCAGATAGGCCATATCCAAAAGACATCGTGGCCTGGCCTATTGAATGCCAACGACTATAATCGGGCAGACGGCCACTCGTTTCCCCAGGAAAACCTGCTGCAGTTGCGCGCCCAAAACCGAGCTGATCGTAACAATCCCACAACTGCGAAGCCTCAAGTTTTAAGGCGATTTTGCTGACACCCACATTACTCGATTTTTCCAGTATCCGACTCACGCTCAATGTGCCGTAATCATGGTGATCACTTATGGGGTAACGGCCAATATAGTAACGACCAGGTGATGTGTTTATGGTGCTATTCACCCCAATCACACCATTCTCAAGTCCACATGCGACCGCAAAAGGTTTGACTGTCGAACCCGGCTCAAAAACATCTGTCACAGCACGATTTCGACGTGAACCGCTTTTG
>QNFJ01000217.1 GCA_003646305.1 Gammaproteobacteria bacterium
CTAAAAATATAGCTCGATGTCAGAAAGAGCGGATCGCTATGCTCTTGCTCCGCAGTTCGTGACTGTCCAGCTCTAATAGATTGTGTCTCGGGAAGGTAGCTCTCCCAGTCGGATTCTTTCATCTGTACCGCTAAATAGAATTATGAAGGTCAATGATCGTTTCTGAGCCTTTTCGGGACTCTTTAACGCTATCAGAACGTTTGATACCTATCGATTCTAGGTATTCACCATCAATATCACCTGTCACATAGTGCGCATCAAAACAGGAGGTATCAAATTGAGTAATCTCTGGATTGCCCTCATGCACCGTTGCAATTAGATCATCAAGATCTTGATAAATAATCCAGTCCGCCCCAATCTCATCTGCCACTTCAGCTTCGGTGCGGCCTCCGGCAATCAATTCATCAATGGCCGGCATATCAATGCCATATACATTGGCATAACGCACTGGTGGCGCCGCTGATGCAAAATAAACTTTATTAGCACCCGCTTCGCGTGCCATCTTGATGATCTGCTCAGAAGTCGTTCCTCTTACGATAGAGTCATCAACTAACAGAACATTTTTCCCTTTAAACTCAAGATCAATCGCATTCAGTTTTTGCCGAACAGACTTTTTCCGCTCTTTTTGGCCCGGCATAATGAATGTTCGTCCGATATAGCGGTTCTTAATAAACCCCTCTCTAAAATTAACATTCAGTGCATTAGCAAGTTGCAAGGCGGAAGTTCGACTCGTATCAGGAATCGGTATGACCACATCAATATCATGATCAGGTCGTTCGCTAACAATTTTCTCGGCAAGTCGCTCACCCATGCGAAGTCTAGCCTTGTAGACGGAAATATCATCGATAATAGAGTCCGGTCTTGCGAGATAGACATATTCAAAAATGCAGGGGTTTGCGACCGCATTTTCAGCACACTCGCGTGTAAAAAGCTCTCCAGATTTATCAATAAAAACAGCCTCACCGGGGCGTATATCCCGAACCAGCTCAAACCCCTGAGCATCCAGCGCAACACTTTCCGATGCGATCATATACTCGTGTTGCCCAGACTCACTGATACGCTGACCATAGACAATCGGCCGAATGCCATGGGGGTCTCTAAAACCTAAAATACCAAACCCGGTAATCATTGTAACGACCGCATAAGCTCCTCGGCAGCGCTTATGTACCGCAGAAACCGCATCAAACACATCGTCAGCGTTGAGGCGAAGCTTACCTAATCTCTGAAGCTCATGAGCAAAGACGTTGAGTAATACTTCAGAATCAGAATCTGTATTAATATGCCGTTGATCTTCAACAAAAAGCTCCTTTTTAAGTGCTTCTGAGTTGGTTAAATTCCCGTTATGCGCAAGCGTAATACCGTACGGAGAATTAACATAAAAAGGCTGTGCTTCTGATGAACTAGAGCGACCAGCTGTTGGATATCGAACATGACCAATTCCCATATTACCCACCAGATTGAGCATATGTTTTGTTCTGAATACATCTCGCACCAGACCATTATCTTTTCTTAGGTGAAGGCGCCCACCGTCACTGGTCACAATTCCTGCAGCATCCTGTCCGCGGTGTTGAAGCACTGTCAATGCGTCATATAAATCCTGATTGACATTTTCATTTGAAACGATGCCTACAATGCCACACATTTTGAAAAGCCTTCTTAAAAGTTAGTAGGTAAGATAGCCTGCCATGCTATCGGGAATATGACTTCGGAGCCAGACCGCTAAAGACTCAAAAGGTTGAATAAGCGATGATTCCTTCCACCATGGATCTTCTGGTAACGGCGTCAATCCTGCCAAAACCACTAGAACAGCAATGACCACCATTCCCCTTGCAATACCAAACAGTAGACCTAAAAGACGATCTGTTCCAGTCAGGCCTGTTTTATCAACCAATTCTGCAATTAAATAGCTAATAAACCCCCCAAGAATCAGGGTAACAAGAAAAAGAACGACAAAAGAAGCGGCAACCCGTGCCGATGGTAGAGAGATAAACGAGTCAAAATAAACAGTAAAATCACGACTAAAATGAAGGGCAACACCAACTGCCACGATCCACGTTAGTAGCGAAAAGGCTTCACGCACAAAGCCCCTAAAAAGACCAATAATAGCTGAAATAGCAATAAGGCCGAGGATTGCAAAATCGATCCAGATCAATGAAATGAGCCCAACGAAAAAGAAGCGGCTATTCTAGCAATTTCCATAATAATTTGGGTAACAATTATTACTGTTGTGGCCTGGCAATAGCGATGACCGAGAGTTATTTAATCTGCTCAAGAACAATTGCCTTGAGTTTAAACAGCGTTTCAAGCTTAGCCTTATTCTGCTCAGCTCTTTTTCGGTCAAGCTCAGGCCCAACCCAAACACGGTACATCACTTTCTTACTTTCAGAATTCAATTTAACGAATGCTGGATATCCGGCATTCTTGAGTTTGTCGGCGAACTGTTTCGCATTCCTTTCCTGGCTAAAACTACCCACCTGAATAATATATGAAGGTACCAGTTTTACGCCATCCTGACGCTTTGTTGGTGGTTTCTTAGTGGCTGGTTTCTTGACCGTTGGTTTCTTCGCTGTTGGTTTTTTTGTAACAACAGGCTTTATGGCAGGGGCTGCCGTTATCGGTAGTTTTGCCTGCTGTTCGATCTCCTCTTTGACAGGAAGTGGCAGTACCTTTTCTTCAAATTTTTTAACCGGAAACTCTGGAATATTTGTTTCACTAATTGACAAATTACCCAGCTCAGAACGCTCTTCAAAGAGCATCGGCACAAAAATAATAGCGATCGAAACAAGAACGATTGCGCCAACAATGCGTTGTTTTAAGTGCTGATTCATCTACTTACTCCGCCACAAAAACTATTATGGAATTATACCTGAGACAATGCTTGCTCAGACAATTCATCAGTAAAATTCACAAGCTCAAGGAGCTTACTGGCGAGATAAAATGAGCCAAAAACGACAATACAGTCCGCTGGCTCTGCTTTTTTCCGAGCAGCCGCCAACCCTTCGGCTAAATCAGAAAAATGGCTTTCAGGTTGCTGCAACTTGCAGCTAGAAAAAGCCATTTCAATTTGTTTTTTATCCGCAGCTCTCGCCACCTCAACAAGCGGTATCCAATACCAATTATCAACGACCGGGTTCATAACAGCCAAAATCTCCTCTATATCCTTATCCGCCATAAAGGAAAAAAGGGCAAACACAGCACCTTTGGTTTTCCTTTTCTGAAGATATTGGGCAAGCACCTTTGCCGATTCAGGGTTATGAGATACATCAAGCAGTATTTTATGCTCATTATCTAACCACTGAATTCTTCCCGATAACCGAGCGGAGCTTAACCCAGTTCGAATCGCTTCTTCATCAACAGAAAGGTAAGCTGGAAGCGCCTCAATTGCAGCCAACGCAACAGAGGCATTACGTAGTTGCTGCTCTCCTTCCAACTTAAGAAGGGGAAGTGTTTTAAACTGCCGAGATTTAGATTCCCAGTTCCACGAGGATTCTTGCAGCGAATAGTTGAAATCAACGCCAACTTGCTTAAGTAAAGCGCCAATCTCTTCTGCCTTTTTAATAACCGTGTCTGGTAAATCGGGCTCACCCGAGATAGCTGCTTTTAATGGCCTAAAAATACCTGCCTTTTCAAAACCAATTTCTTCCCTTGAGTCTCCAAGCCAGTCACAATGGTCAATACCAATTGAGGTAATGATGGAGATATCGGCATCAATAATGTTGACTGCATCTAGCCTCCCTCCGAGGCCAACCTCTAAAATCTGTATATCGACTGCTGTCTGAGAAAAAATCTGTAACGCAGCAAGTGTGCCAAACTCAAAATAGCTAAGGGAAATCACGTCCCTCGCGCAATCAATCTCCTGGAATGCATCACATAACTGCTCATTAGAAACAGGCATCGCCTGCAAACGGACCCGTTCATTATAGCTAATCAGATGCGGCGAACTGTAGCAACCCACACGATAACCCGCTGAAATCAAAATGCGCTCAAGAAAAGTTGCTGTCGAGCCTTTTCCATTTGTACCGGCAATGGTGATGGTAAATGGCTTGCTCCGCTCACCGGCCAGATTTGACCAAACACCACCGGCCCGCTCAAGACCTAGCTCAATCTCTGCAGGATGA
>QNFJ01000218.1 GCA_003646305.1 Gammaproteobacteria bacterium
GTTCAGCAAGCTATCGATTACGTTACCAAGAACGTTTAAGAACAGCTGGTTAAGTCTCGCCGAACACTCCAGTCTGGGGTGTTCGGCGTTTTATTTTTTGCCTGCCATTAATATTGAGAAGAGCTTTGAGTAAACGCCGCGTTGTTGTAACGGGCCTGGGTGCTATTTCACCCGTTGGCCTGAATGTTAAACAGTCCTGGGAAAGTGTCTTAAATGGAAAAAGTGGTATCGAGCTACTGACCCATTTCGACACCAGTGACTTTGCAACAAAGTTTGGTGGTGCGATCAAGGACTTCGATATTACCGAATATATTCCGCGTAAAGATGCAAAGAGAATGGATGGTTTTATCCATTATGGTCTTGCCGCGGGGTGCCAGGCAATCTACGACTCAGGACTTGAAGTGACCGATGAGAATGCCGAAAGAATCGGTGTTGCTATCGGCGCAGGCATTGGTGGTATCACAGGTATTGAGAATGGCCATAATGGCTTTCTGAAAGGAGGTCCCAGAAAGATCTCACCTTTCTATATACCTGGCAATATCATTAACATGATTTCAGGAAATCTTTCGATAAAATTTGGTTTGAAGGGACCTAATTTTGCGATTGCGACGGCCTGCACAACAGGCACGCATAATATTGGTGAAGCTGCCCGTAATATCGCCTATGGCGATGCTGATGTGATGATTGCAGGTGGTGCTGAGATGACCTCAACCTCTCCAACAACGATGGCTGGGTTTGCTTCAGCTAGAGCGCTTTCGAGAAGGAATGATGCCCCCCAGATAGCAAGTCGTCCCTGGGACATAGATCGTGATGGTTTTGTTCTTAGTGATGGGGCCGGTGTTCTTGTTCTTGAGGAACTTGAGCACGCTAAAGCGCGTGGAGCACGTATTTATGCTGAATTGGTAGGTTATGGCAAAAGCGCCGATGCTTACCATATGACGACACCTTCTGAAGGTGGAGAAGGTGCTGCACGCTGTATGCGAAATGCTATGAGGGATGCTGAAATCGATGCTTCAATCATTGATTATATTAATGCGCATGGCACTTCAACGCCGGCCGGTGATATTGCGGAAACAAGTGCAGTTAAGACAGCATTGGGTGCCCACGCTAAAAAAGTTGCTGTTAGTTCAACTAAATCAATGACAGGGCATATGTTAGGTGCAGCCGGCGGGATTGAAGCGGTATTTTCAGTCCTGGCGATCCAGGATAGCGTTGCACCTCCTACAATTAACCTGGATAACCAGGACCCTGAGTGCGACCTCGACTTTGTTCCAAACCATGCCAGAGAAATGAATATAGACTGTGTTGTCTCTAATTCATTTGGTTTTGGTGGAACAAATGGAACACTTATTTTCAGAAAGCTTGCCTAGACGGCTCGCATCGCAGTAGGTGGTCGTTAACGGGTGCCTTGTCAGGCAGATCAGCTCAGATACTTGTGCAGATTTCACGGCGCTCCACCAGCTAAATAAAGAGCGTTATCCCTATCTTCTTGAGAGTGTTGCCTACGGCACTCCCCAGGGTCGTTTTGATATTGTTTTTGCCTTTCCAGGAAAAACATTAAGACTCGATCACCTCAAACAACTTTCCTTGCCCGCTGGTGATGTGGTTGATGGTGGCGATTTTCTGAAACAACTTGACCTAATATGGGAAGAAGAGCGGGTAGAAAGAGCTGAGCAAGCCTCTTTCTTGCCATTCTCAGGCGGTTGGTTTCTTTTTTTATCCTATGAACTGGTTTCTCAAATTGAGCACAAACTTGCTGATGTGCTAACCGATGAAAACCTTCCCATTGCGCTAGCGACAAGAATTCCTGCGGCGATAATACGTGATCATCAGAATGGAAATTGCTACTTTATTGCCGAGCAGGGTGGCGAAAAGCTAATTGAAATGATGGCATCTGACCTGCAACAGGCTTCAACATTAACGGCATCAGAAAAGGCAATCACAGATTCCCAGGAAGAAGATGGCGCTGATGCGTTTCTATCAGGCGTCACGAGGTGCCGGGAGTACCTTTACGATGGCGATGTATTTCAGGTTAACCTGTCACGGGAATACCGGGGGAAACTCAAAACTAAAAATGACTATCTAGCATTGTATCGTCAACTTAGAGATTGTAATCCGGCGCCATTCGCTGGTCTGGCGACTTTTGGTGATAGTGCAATATGCAGCTCTTCTCCGGAGCGTTTGGTACGTGTTCATGACCGTCATGTAGATATGCGTCCAATCGCAGGAACCCGGCCCAGACATAACGATGAGCTTGTCGATAAAAGACTCTCATCAGAGCTACTCAATAACCCGAAAGAGCAGGCGGAGCATGTCATGTTAATTGACCTGATTCGTAATGACCTTGGCCGAGTTTGCCAATATGACTCTATTCGCGTCGAAGAGGACAGGGTGCTTGAAAGTTATACGCATGTTCATCATATCGTTTCAAACGTTGGTGGAGACCTTGTTAAAAATACCTCACCGGGTGAGGTGATTCGTGCGCTTTTCCCAGGTGGTACGATCACTGGATGCCCTAAAGTCCGCTGCATGGAAATCATTGCGGAACTTGAGTCAGCACCTCGCGGTGCCTATACCGGCTCTATGGGATATTTGAACTTAAATGGCAATATGGATTTAAATATTTTGATTCGAACCATTGTCTGTCATAAAGAGCATTATCAGTTTCGAACCGGTGCAGGAATTGTCTCTGACTCAATTGCAGAGCATGAATTAAAGGAGACTCGACATAAGGCGAAGGGACTGTTGCGAGCACTGGGCACAACATGACTATCATGATTAACGGCCAGCTATCAACGCGCATAAAAGCAGATGACCGCGGTCTAGCTTATGGAGATGGTCTATTCGAAACGATTGAGGTGAGTCGGGGACGTTTAGTCTATTGGCAGCGCCATATGGATCGCCTAACCGACGGTTGTAAGCGACTTTTTATTCCCGCCCCTGACCAGGCCCAGCTTTTAGATGAAGCCAGGCAACTTTTAAAGCCGGAAAGTGACGGTGTCCTGAAAATTATGATTACACGAGGTTCTGGGGGAAGAGGGTACCGGTTTCCAGAAGCACCTGTACCCACACGGCTGCTTAGCATCCATCCCAAACCAGATTACCCGGTGGAACAGAAAAACCGGGGTATCAGTCTTGGAATTTGCACAACCAAGCTGGGTATCAACCCGCTGCTTGCGGGGCTAAAACACCTGAACAGACTGGAGCAGGTGATGGCGCGTTCTGAGTTGAACTCATCAAGGTATCAGGAAGGATTGATGCTGGATTATGAGGGGTACCCAATCGAAGGTATTATGACCAACCTTTTTTGGCTGTCCGCAGGAGAGCTGTTTACGCCCGATTTGGGGTTATGCGGTGTTTCCGGGGTTATTCGCTCAATCATTATTGAACTGGCTGAGAAAAATGGCATCCCCTATAGCGTAGATCGTTTTACAATGGATCAGTTATTGGCCGCTGACGAAATTTTTGTGACTAACAGTTTAATTGGAATTTGGCCGGTCAAAAATCTGGACAGCCAGCAATTTTTACCTGGCCTCATGACTAAAAAAATTGTGGAGCTACTGAATAATGAGAGGGAAAAGGATTTGGAGTACAAGAAATGAAAAGTAGATGGATCGGAATAACCGTTATTCTGATTAGTTTTTTCCTCGGCTGGCTGTGGATTTCATTCCAGACACTTGTTGATGCGCCACTTTCTAAAAGCTTAAAGGAACCGGTCATTTTTGAGGTAATGCCGGGTGAGGCACTACCTTCCATTGTCGCCTCCCTCAAAGAAAACAGGCTTCTTGACTACCCTGTCTGGTTCCGCTTACTGGCCCGTTTAGAAGACAAGTCTCATAAGCTAAAAGCGGGGGAATACCTGCTCACTCCCGAGATGACTCCCCGAGAATTGCTTGACTTATTAGTCTCAGGAAAAGCACACCAGCGGTCATTAACGTTAGTCGAGGGGTGGGATTTCAAGCAGCTCATTGAGGCAATTAATACGAGCGAACTGTTAAGGCACTCTCTTACTGGTCTAAGCAAAGAGGCGATAATGGAGCGGCTAGGTTTCCAGGGTATCGAACCAGAGGGGCGATTCTTATCCGATACTTACCA
>QNFJ01000219.1 GCA_003646305.1 Gammaproteobacteria bacterium
CAGAGTTCGCAATTGATTTTTCGGCCATACAATTATCAGTGACTTCATTAAACAGCTTTTGCTGCTGTAATGTCATCGGGTTATCAGGCTCATCAGCACAAGCAAGGTGTGTCATCACTGAAATAGATGAATCACGACTCAATCTTTCATAAAGATTCTGGAACTCTTCAGGTTCAACACCCAGGCGGTGCATCCCTGTATCGACTTTTAGCCAACAATGAGCAATTGTCTGGTTTCTATTCTGCTCCAGAAGCTGTGTTTGTTGTGGTGTATGGATAACGGGCTCAAGCCTGAATTGTTGATGTAAAGAGAACTCATCCGCATCGCTAAAGCCCTCCAAAACAGTAATACGCTGTTCGAACCCTGCCTCTCGAAGCTGAATGGCTTCATCAACCCGGGCGACCGCAAAGGCATCAGCCTCTTTCAGCGCACCGGCTACCTCACAAATGCCATGGCCATAACCATTCGACTTGATTACCGCCATCACTTTACTATCTGGCGAAAAGTCCTTAACCCTTTGCAGGTTAAACGCTAAAGCACCAAGGTCAATAACTGCCCAGGCAGCTGACCTCATCCATAATCCTCATCAGAATAGGGATTATGAGCAAAATCCTCAAAGCGTGTATATTGCCCGAGAAAGGTCAAACGTGATGTTCCAATCGGCCCATTACGCTGTTTTCCGATAATGATTTCTGCAGTTCCTTTATCTGGACTGTCCTCGTTATAGACCTCATCACGATAGATAAAGACAATCACATCAGCATCCTGCTCGATACTACCCGACTCCCTAAGATCAGACATAACAGGGCGTTTATTGGGACGTTGCTCAAGGTTACGGTTAAGCTGAGAAAGCGCCATAACCGGAACCTTCAACTCCTTTGCCAGCGCCTTAAGTGACCGTGAAATCTCGGAAATCTCTGCGGTTCTGTTGTCACCTTTGCCCGGACACTGCATCAACTGAAGGTAGTCCAGGACAATCAGTCCTAGTTGCCCATGCTCTCTCGCCAAACGACGTGCCCTTGCTCTAACCTCCACAGGTGATAGCGCAGCGGTATCATCAATAAAGAGTTTTGCTTCTGCCAGAATATTGATTGCAGAGGTCATGCGTGGCCACTCATCATCATCCAGCTTACCGGTTCTTACCTTGTGCTGATCAATCCGTCCAAGCGAAGACATCATACGCATTGCAAGCTGCTCACCCGGCATTTCCATACTGAATACCGCAACGGGAAGGTCGGTTGTTACGGCAACATTTTCCGCTATATTCATCGCAAAGGTGGTCTTACCCATCGAGGGTCGACCCGCCACAATAATCAGATCAGAGGGCTGAAGTCCCGAGGTTTTCGCATCAAAATCGGTAAAACCACTACTCACACCGGTCACGGAGCCGCCTTGTTGAAACAGCTCCTCAATACGGTCAACCGCTTTCGCCAATAGACTTTTAATCGGCGCAAAACCAGTACCACTTTTAGCCTTTTGCTCAGCAATTTTAAATACTTGCCCCTCTGCTGTATCTAACAGCTCAGACACATCACGCCCATCTGGCTGATAGGCTGAGTCACTGATTTCAGTTCCCACATGAATCAACTGCCTCAACACAGAGCGTTCGCGCACAATATCAGCGTAAGCTGAGATATTCGCCGCGCTCGGGGTCTCTTTCGCCAGTAAACCAAGATATGCCAGCCCACCGGCTTCATTTAACTCATCGGTTTTGGATAAGACTTCTGACAGTGTCACCACATCAAATGGCGCCTGTTTTGCTGCCAGTTTAGCGATTGCCTGGAAAATCAGGCGGTGATCTTTTCGATAAAAATCAACGTCACTGACTCGATCAGCAACAGTATCCCAGGTCTCATTATCGAGCATCAAACCACCCAAAACTGACTGCTCAGCCTGAATAGAGTTTGGAGGGACTCGCAGTGAGTCAACACTGTCCATCATTGCCATTTCGTAGGCGTTCTCTGGCATATTTAATTAGCTATTTAATTGTGGAGACAGGCGAAATAGTATTCCACAAAGGGCATAAAATTTCTTAAAAAATATTCGCGCAAAGACAACTGCCATCAACAAATATTTTGGCTATAGCTGTTTTGTATAAGAACTGCTGACCCATTTAAAAAGCAAACAGGCCCCTGACCGAGTGCCGGTCAGGGGCCTGTTTGTTTAACAAAGAAAATTTCAGATCATTTAAAATAACCTGAAATTATTTATTCTTCGCCAATAATCGTAACGGTAATTGTTACGACAACATCAGTGTGCAGCTCAAGGTCAACCTGATGGTCGCCTGCTACACGAATAACGCCTTCAGGAAGACGAACTTCCTGCTTTTTAAGCTCTGCGCCCGCCGCAATAACTGCCGCCGCAATATCAGCCGTTCCAACAGAACCGAAGAGCTTGCCCTCTTCACCTGCTTGCTGAGTGATTTTAATCTCTAACTGGCCAATAGCATCCGCTCTTGTCTGCGCAACTGTGAGCTGTTCAGCAGCTGCAGCCTCAAGTTCTGCACGGCGCACTTCAAATTCAGCAATTTTTTCTTTTGTTGCACGAACCGCTTTTTTCTGAGGGATCAGGAAGTTACGACCATACCCTGACTTCACTGCAACCTTATCGCCCAGGTCACCCAAATTTGCTACTTTCTCAAGAAGAATTACATCCATCGTTCAATACTCTCTGTCTAACTGTTATTCTCAACCCGAATATACTTTCGTAAATCGAGCCATGTATCCGCAAACCCCACAAGAATAATCGGTGGCAGGATATGCGGGATAATAAAAAGCATCAGGTACATGCCCATCAACAAAAAACGTCTCGCTTTTGAGGCTGAAAGCATAAGATGAAGAACCGACACACCTGCAATCAAGTACAAAACAAGCATTGGCAACGCTACATTACCTGCTAATTCTGATAAAAACCCCAAACCCAATAGTGAAAAAACAATCACCACCAGGGTGAATATCGCTATATTTTTGGGCATTCTAAGCGCAAGAAATTCCTGGCCAAAACCACCTGGGTTGTACAGATTAGCTTGCCACCAGCGCCCTAAAAAAAGTGCCAATGCCAAACTAGCTAGTGAACTCATCACAACAATTCCTGACATGTAATGAGAAACAACTTCCAGGTTTTCTAACAAAACACCCTGTTCTACTTCTGAGCCCATCTCAACAATTGGCTCTAAAACTGTTTTCAGGATAGCAGTCCATTCCTCTGCCGGACTGTCAACAAACAGATAAAACAACACAATTGCCGCTGCCCCAAGAAAAGCTAAAAAGCTAATCGCTTTTAACGGACTCCCTGTCTCTCTGAGAAGCGTTGCTGCAAGCCATATTGGTAACCACTGAATCAAAAAATAGGTTACCGCATAATAGGGAACTCCAGCAGAAAACTCTCCTAAAACAACCCCTGCAATAGCCGCTATGGCAACAACAATAAAGCCTTCTGTTCTACCCTTTCTTAAGGTTACGAGGGCGACAATCGCAGAACTCAGAATTGTTAATGGAGGCAGAACCAAAGAAAGTAGCGCAAACACAGTGGCTGCCGCAACGGCCTGAAACCGGCCTTTCATTACATATGCAGACAACATAAGACGCTATAAGCTCTTTAACTATTCTCAATAACTACGCTGAATTTACAACTAAAATCAGAAGTCGTGCGCGTCACTAAATGGCAATAACGCTAGGAAACGCGCTCTTTTCACAGCGGTTGCCAACTGTCTCTGATATTTTGCCGAAGTACCGGTAATACGGCTCGGTATGATCTTTCCTGTCTCGGTGACATTTTCTAACAAAAGATCCAAATCTTTATAATCAATTTCTTTAATGCCATCTACTGTGAAACGGCAAAATTTCTTACGTCTAACAAAACGTGCCATGGTTGCTCTACCTTAATTTAATCTATCAATCTTCAAATAATCCGGACAATAAAACCCAAAAGGATTTTATTTCTCCGCTTCTTTCTTAGCGGCTTCAGGTGCTGGCTTTTCTGCTGGCTTTTCTGCTGGCTTTTCTGCTGGCTTTTC
>QNFJ01000220.1 GCA_003646305.1 Gammaproteobacteria bacterium
CAAGCAATAAGAAACCGACCAGAACAATTCGGAACAGCAACACTCTAGAGAGGATTGGAGCATCTGGTTTGCGCGGGTTGCGCTGCATGATCCCTTCTTCCTTTGGTTCAAAAGCGAGCATTAACCCAAGCAGCACTGCCGTCGTCATATTTATCCAGAGAATTTGCACGGGTAAAATTGGTAATGTCGCCCCAGCAAACACCGCAGCCATAATGACTAAACCCTCCCCAATATTAGTAGGGAGCGTCCAGGTGATGAACTTAATAATGTTATCGAAAACACCCCGCCCCTCTTCCACAGCGAGTTCAATCGAGGAGAAATTATCATTAGTCAGCACCATATCAGCGGCCTCTTTTGAGACCTCAGTACCGGTACGCCCCATGGCGATACCGATATTGGCACGATGCAGTGCTGGTGCATCATTGACGCCATCACCCGTCATCGCAACAATGTGCCCTTTCAATTGAAGCGCCTCAACTAGGCGCAGTTTTTGTTCTGGACTAACCCGTGCAAAGACAACAGTGTTATCGACCAGATCAACCAATTCACTGTCTGACAACCCTGCAAGCACTCTCCCTGTCGTGACTGCCTGCTCTTTCTCACAGCCTTTAAGGCCTATTTGGCAAGCAATTGCTGAGGCTGTTATCGCATGATCTCCCGTAATCATTTTCACCTGTATACCGGCACTCTGACAGGCGTGAACCGCCTTAACCGCTTCAGGTCGGGGCGGGTCAATCATGCCTTGCAAGCCAAGGAAGGTGAATCCGGATTTAATATCTTCATGAGAAATAGCCGTTTTATGCTCAGGCAAATCTAAGTAAGCAAAAGCAAGAACTCTCATACCCTTTTCAGCCATCTTCTCAAGTTGCGGTTCAATCTTTTTAGCATCAAAAGCGACTCGCTCGCCCGCCTCTTTTAATAGATGGCTAGAGCGCAAGGCAAGACTTTCGAATGCGCCTTTCAGGTATATCCTTTGTGGTTTGTCACCCCGGCTATGGAGTGTCGCCATATATTGGTAGCACGATTCAAAAGGGATAGTATCCACGGTCGGAATTTTCTCAGAAAGCGCCTTAAGTGAAAGCCCTGACTTGAGTGCTGAAGCGATGATTGCCCCCTCTGTAGGATCACCTTCGAGTTGCCAACCTTCATCACTCTCAATCAATCTGGAGCCGTTACAAACCAGACCGGCTGTAAGTAGCTCCATCAGGGCATCATTATTATTTGGCTCTATCACCTGCCCATCAAACTGAAATTCCCCACTGGGTTGATAGCCACTGCCCGAAAGACTAAAAAACCGGCCACCCGCGAGTAAGGATTTTACGGTCATCTGGTTTTGCGTCAATGTGCCGGTTTTATCAGAGCAAATGATCGTTGTGCTCCCTAACGTTTCAACAGCCGGTAAACGGCGCACGATCGCGTGGTGCTTGGCCATTCTTGAAACCCCAATGGCCAGCGTAATAGTGACTGCAGCAGGAAGCCCTTCAGGAATTGCGCCAACGGCAAGCGCTACGGCCGCCATAAACATATCCATCCATGGCTCCCCATGTATCATTCCAACAGCAAAGGTAACCGCAGCCATCGCCAGAATGATGTAAAGCAATATCAAACTGAATTCGCTGATTTTGCGGGTCAACGGGGTCATCAGAACATCTGTGATTGAGATCAGCTCCGAAATTTTACCCACCTCGGTTCCATTTCCGATCGCGGTTACAACACCAGCTCCCGTTCCATAGGTGACCAATGAAGAAGAGTAGGCCATGTTAACGCGCTCAGCCAAAATCGCATCAGCCTCCAATTGCTCGCTACTTTTTTCAACTGGAAGCGATTCCCCAGTCAGAGTGGATTCATCTATTTGTAAATCGCGCGTTTTCAACAACCGTAAATCCGCCGGTACTTTATCCCCAGAGGCTAATAGAACAACATCCCCCGGCACGAGTTCAGACGCAGCAACGCGTGTTTTAACGCCCGAACGCATAACAACTGCCTCGTGTGTCATCATTCTTGACAGTGCATCAATCGCTTTAAGCGCCCGCGCCTCTTGAAAGTATCCGATCAGTGCATTTACAAGGACAACGCCAAAAATAACCCCTGCATCAACCCATTCTTGCAAGAAAAACATCACCAACGCGGAGACAATCAAAATATAAACTAGTGGCTGATGGAACTGGATTAGAAACCTTTTTAGTGCGCTCTCACCCTGGCTGGATGTCAGCTCATTCGCACCAAAAGCCTCAGCCCGCGTTTGCACATCAAAAAGATCCAGCCCATTTTCAACGTGTGTATCAAAAAGCTCAACAACCTCTTCGGTAGGTAGGTGATGCCAATGTTTGTCCAGCAGACTTTGCAGATGATCCATTTGACTAATAATCTGATTATGAATCGTTGATTATCACCAATTACAGCCTCTTTGAAAATGGCAAAACAAAACTAAATAGAAGCTCTTTGATTTCCATCAATGTGCTGGCACAGTGTTACACGCGACCAAGAAAAAAGAGCCACGCCGAAACGACGTGACTCTCCTGTTTTTAGTGTGCTTTCAGCAGAACTGGCTCGGCAATTATCTTGCTGATTTATACAGGACTAGAATCCCTCTCCAAGATACCATTTGGCCTAGACGAGTAAGCTAATTAACCACCCGCTTGCCTCGTCCGATTCCAAAATAATCGATTCCCAACTGTTCCATCAACGCTGGGTCATATAGGTTTCGACCATCGAAAATAACTGGCTGCTTCAGCTCTCGCTTGATTTTATCAAAGTCTGGACTCCAAAAAGACTTCCATTCTGTCACAACCAGCAATGCATCGGCATTCTTCAACACATCATTGGGCTCATCGCACAATACCAGATTTTCCTCGTTTGGATAGAGCCGTTTTGTTTCGGCCATCGCCTCAGGATCATAAGCCCGTATAGTGGCCCCAGCCTCAATTAACGCGTCAATCAAAATCCGGCTTGGCGCCTCGCGCATATCATCTGTGCTGGGTTTAAAAGCCAGCCCCCAAAGTGCAAAAGTTCGTCCAGCCAGATCGCCATCAAAGTAGTTATTCACTTTATTAAACAGTAACTCTTTCTGCCGCCCATTGACCGATTCGACTGCCTCAAGAAGCTCGGCGTTGTAGCCAACTTCACGCGCACTACGCGCCAGTGCCTTCACATCCTTCGGAAAGCAAGAACCACCATAACCGCAGCCAGGGTAGATAAATGAATAACCAATTCGGCTATCCGAACCGATTCCATTCCTCACCTGCTCTATATCTGCACCTAAGCGGTCAGCTAGATTTGAGAGCTCATTCATAAAACTGATCTTGGTTGCCAACATCGCATTGGCTGCATATTTAGTCAGCTCAGCAGAACGAATATCCATCGCAACAAAACGCTCATGGCTGCGGTTAAACGGTGCGTACAACGCGCGGAGCAATTCAATCGTCCGAGGGTTATCGGCACCGATCACAACGCGGTCGGGCTTCATAAAATCAGAAATCGCAGCACCCTCTTTGAGAAACTCAGGGTTCGAGACCACATCAAAATCAACGTCAACACCACGCTTTTCTAAAACTTCCAGCACCTTCGCCTTAACCTTATCCGCGGTTCCCACCGGTACTGTCGATTTGTCGACTAAAATCCGGTACTCGCTCATATGTGTCGCCACACTTTCCGCAACAGATAACACATATTGAAGATCAGCAGAGCCATCTTCATCGGGTGGTGTTCCAACCGCGATAAATTGAAATAGACCATGATCGACGGCCTCTTTCGCATCGGTGGTAAAGCGAAAGAGGCCGTCTATCATGGGCTTTTTCAATTTATCGCGGTTGGAACACCACCCGATGAAGATGGCTCTGCTGACCTGCAATACGTCCTATCTGTCGCTGAAAGTGTGGCGATGCACATGGATGAATACCGGATTTTAGTCGATAAGTCGACAGTGCCGGTAGGAACCGCGGATAAGGTTAAGGCGAAGGTGCTGGAAGTTTTAGAAAAGCGTGGTGTTGACGTTGATTTTGATGTGGTCTCGAA
>QNFJ01000221.1 GCA_003646305.1 Gammaproteobacteria bacterium
CAGCAAGAGATTCGTATTGATTACTTCACCGATATTTTATGTATTTGGGCGCATGTTTCTCAGGCTAGAGTTGATGAGCTAAAAAAGCAGTTTGGCTCGCAAATCAGGCTCCATTATCACTTTATCCCTGTTTTTGGCTGCGTGAAAAACAGGATAGAAGAGGGTTGGAAAGAGAAGGGCGGCTACCAGGGCTTCAATGAACATGTTCAGGCGGTTTGTAAGCAGTTTTCACATGCGGAAATTTGCGCTGATTTATGGAATATTACTCAGCCTGCAACCTCGTTGACGAGTCATCATTTTTTGAAGTCAGTTCAGCTACTGGAAGCAAAAGCGATTATTTCAAATAAAGAAGAGAGCCGTTTTAATGGTAATACGCTATTAGAAGAGACTATTTGGCAAGTTAGAGAGGCTTTCTTTAAAGATCACAAAGATGTTGCAAAGCAATCCGTTTTAATGGAAATAGCAGAAAAACTGGACTTGCCTGTCGATCAGCTACTTGAGCAGATGGAAAATGGAGAGGCGCTGGCCGCGTTATTTAGAGATATGGAGCTGCGGGATCAATACCGGCTGGAAGGAAGCCCAACTTATGTACTGAATAATGGTCGCCAGAAGCTTTACGGAAATGTCGGCTACAAAGTCATTGAAGCGAATGTCCGCGAGATTTTAACAACGCCGCAAGAGAGCAGCGCTAGTTGGTGCTAGTTTTTGCAGATAAAAAGCATAAATTACATTGAGTTATGACCTGTCTGTTATAATTTTAAACTAAACTCATAGATCATAGTGTTAATTAAAAAGGATGAATCATGCTGACTTCGGCTGATGTGACTATAACAAATAGCCTTAAAGTCCCTGTTAGCAGTGAGCAGATGGAAAGCTTATTGCAATTACAGCAGGAAATTATGGCGAAAATTGCTATTAATAATGAGCATCAGAGAATTCTAGATGATTTGTGCCGTGCAGCAGAAGCGATGCTACCTAATTCAGTGGCTTCAATCATGCTGTTTGATAAAAAAAAGGAGGTGCTTCTTGTCCGAGCGGCTCCCAATATGCCGGCGGGGGCAGTTGAAGCGCTTAATGGTTTAGTCCCAGAACAGGAGGCAGGCTCTTGTGGAACAGCCGTATTTAGGGATACTGCTCAGTTTGTTTGTGATACCAAAAATGATAGTCGTTGGGCAGCTTCTGCATTTCAGGAATTTATTAAAGATTTTGGTGTGCACGCCTGCTGGTCGATGCCAATCCGCAATAATGAGCAATTCCCTATTGGCTCTTTTGCTCTTTCAAGTATGGAGCGCCGCCAACCTCACGCATTTCACCAGAAGCTTCTTGAAACATGTGCGGGTATTGTCGCGATTGTTTTGAAGCGAGAAGAGGAAGAAAAAGAGCTTTGGTGGATGGCTCACTATGATGATTTGACGAGATTGCCAAATAGAACACTTTTTAACCTCCGGCTTGAGCATGCCATTGAAAAAGCCAAGCGGGCAGAGAGAAAAATTGCGGTTTTATTCATTGATCTTGATAATTTCAAAGATATTAATGACACATTGGGTCATAAAGCAGGTGATCTTGCTCTGCAAGAGGTGGCCGATAGAATTTGTTCTTGCATTAGAGAGGAAGATACTTTTTCTAGAATGGGAGGGGATGAGTTTATCCTGATGGTTGAAGAGGTTGATGACCCACTTGAAGCGAGCCATGTGGCTGGAAAAATCCTTCAAGAGCTTGAGCTGCCTTTTGTTCTCAATGGGCATAAATGCCGGCTTTCAGCTAGTATCGGTATTAGTATTTATCCTGATGATGGATTGAAATCAGATTGTCTTTTACAAAATGCGGATACCGCAATGTTTGAGGCAAAAAATAGAGGTAGAAACCGCTTTTTTTATTATGAGCCCGCGTTAACTCAATTGGTGACAGAGCGAGTAGAAATTGAAAATGAACTTAGACAGGCAATAAAGCAAGATCAGTTTATTGTTCATTACCAGCCTCAGTTTGACTGTCAGTCTCTCAGACTTGTTGGGGCTGAGGTGCTGGTTAGGTGGCTTCATCCAACTAAAGGCATGATTCCTCCGAATGACTTTATCCCTGTTGCTGAGAATATAGGTGTTATCGAAGAGCTGGGGCGCGTGATTATGGAAAAAGCATGCGCTCAATGCGTCCTTTGGTGGAATGACGGTTTGCCTGATTTCACACTAAGCCTCAACGTTTCTGTAAAGCAGTTACAAAAGGGCTGTGCAAAAAAGGTTGAAGAGTTAGCCAGTAAACTGAAATTTCCTATTAATCGCCTTGAAATGGAAGTGACAGAAAGCCTCATCATGGCGAGAGGGGGTAGGGCTATTTGCGAGCTTGAAGCGATGAAAGAGCTTGGAGTATCGATCGCAATGGATGATTTTGGGACAGGGCACTCTTCACTCGCACAACTTAAGCACTTACCTATTTCAAAATTGAAAATTGACCGCTCATTTGTGCGGGATATCCCTGATGATGAAAATGACGTTGTTATTGTGAAAACGATTATTGCAATGGCAAAGACACTTGGGCTGCGAGTTGTGGCAGAAGGTGTTGAAACAGAAGAGCAGAAAGCGCTTCTGGTCAATGAAGGTTGTGATGACCTGCAAGGCTATCTGCTTGGTAGACCTGTTGATGCTGATGCATTCAAATTATTCCTAGAGGCACAATGAGCTGAAATAAGAGCTGTTTAGCTAAACAGTGAACGCTTTACGCAATCTTGGGTTTTCTAAGTATTGGTATGCGATTGCAGGTTTCAGCTCAGATCAGCTCTAGCGTGGGTGTAGCCAGCTAGGTAAAAAGCTGTATGGATCAGTCTTTACCGAACTATCGTATGAGATGTTATGTGTACTTAACCTTTCTTGCAGGCTACCATCTTTGCAATCATCAAATAGATCTGTGCATCCACCAATAAATTCACCGTTGATGAAAATCTGTGGAAAGGTATTCCAGGTGGTTTTGTTTCTTAATGCGGCACGGATTTTTCCACCACGATTGTTCTCCGCATACTCAACAGAATCGATATCAACTGAACGGTAGTCAATCCCGTATTCAGCGAATACTTTGCGAGCTGACCAGCAAAACTCACACCATTCAAGGGCAAACATCACTACAGGATTATTGCTATCGTTGATCATCGCTTCCATCTCTTTAACCGCTACATCGTCTAGCTCTGGCTCATCTTCAGTAACTGCGGCGGGAGGAGAGATATCAAAGCGGTAGCCGGGCGTTGAACGCGATAACAGCTCTTCAGTTTTGGACATTTCAGTTGCGATATTTTCAAAGAGGGGTGTCGTGATGTAGCGCTCACCCGTATCGGGCAGCATACAGAGAATATTTGTCCCTTCAGGAACGTCTTCTGCCAATTTTAAAGCCGCTGCAAGCGTCGCACCGGCGGTAATGCCAACAAAGATGCCCTCTTTTTGTGCCAAATCTTTAGTGCATTGCAAAGAGAAATTTCCATCGACTGGGAGATAGCCGTCAATCAACTTGGCATCCACCACCTCTTCGGCCAGTTGTGGAATAAAGTCGGGTGACCAGCCTTGCATGAGGTGTGGTCTGAAGCTTGGGTGACTTTCACTATGTGATCCATCGGTGTTGCGCGCCTGCGGAATACCACTATTCAATATCTGTGAGTTATCGGGTTCGCAGACCATAATCTTAGTGTGCGGGCTCTTTGCTTTTAAGGTGCGAGAAACGCCGTTTAAGGTTCCTCCGGTACCAAAACCGCTCACCCAATAATCCAAAGAGATATCAGAAAAGTCATCGAGAATCTCCTGTGCGGTGGTTCGCGCATGAGTTTCTGCATTGGCTGGATTCTCAAACTGTTTAGGCTGCCACCAGCCATGCTCTTTCGCGAGCTCTTCAGCTTTAGCAACCATGCCAGAGCCTTTTGCAGATGCGGGTGTCAAAACGACCTGAGCG
Source organism: Gammaproteobacteria bacterium (assembly GCA_003646305.1). Taxonomy (GTDB): domain Bacteria; phylum Pseudomonadota; class Gammaproteobacteria; order Methylococcales; family UBA2780; genus UBA2780. Next base: position 3,925 of record QNFJ01000221.1, read on the forward strand.
CCTAAAAAACGAATCATCTTGCGCCGCTCTATACTAAAATTCTCAGCCATCGTGATAACAAGAGGGTAGCCTTTTTGTGC
>QNFJ01000222.1 GCA_003646305.1 Gammaproteobacteria bacterium
CTCTGGCACTTAGTTCTAATTTTGCCAAGGCAGTACCTGTAAGGTGAAGTGCTCTAATCTCACCGATAGACTCCCCGATTTCTCGGATAGTCAGGAGAAGTTTATTGCTTATTGTATATTTTGGATTCCAAGACATAGCCTTAAATTAGCCGATAACCAGCCGCAAATCAACCCTAAATTAGCCGTAATTAATCGCCCCTGAATAAGCTCTTTTGTCAGGTAATACCAAACAGACTTTTTAAACAGATTTAAGCACATGAATTCCTGATAACTCGCAAGCTTGTCCTGATACTTACTGCCACGCTTTTCCTCTCACGTTTCAACCAAAGGTGCAGTTTCCCCTCCATGCACTGACCTCTCTCTTACAAAGGTCGTGATGGCACGGTCTCCAAGTAAAGGAGAGTAAAATGAAACTACTAACAAGATTTGAATTAGCCGCAAAAAACAAAAATAAGCTACATGTTTTGTTAAGACTGTAGATACAAGTGGTCAAGTAAATTTGGCCACAGCCTTGTACACAGCCCTATTGCGGCACTAAAGGCGTGGCAAAAAGAGCCGCCTCAATTATTTAAGAGAAAAGTTTATGACCTTGCGGAACCTGACAGTTTTCGCATCCCATGTGATCAAACTCGATGGGTGTCTGAGAAAACTGACTCGGAATGAGAAGTCATCGCGAAGGTTTGTCTACGCTGTAATCAACCAATCTTTTCTAGCACTCTGGCTTAAAATCTCTTTTTGAAAATGGGCTGTCGATGATCATTTTGATCTCAGATTATTATCCTGCACCCATTGCGCTCTATTTTGGTAAAATATCTCGTTTTACCGCTCTTTGGAATTTCAGCCATGCATCCAATGCTCAATATCGCCGTCCGCGCGGCTCACCATGCTGGTGATATCATCATGCGTTCTAGCGAGAATGCCTCCTCAATTAAAGTTGACCGAAAGGGGAAAAATGACTTTGTCACCGAGGTTGATCGCTTTGCAGAAAGGGAGATCATCTCCATTTTACGCAACGCTTATCCCGATCATGGAATTCTTGCCGAAGAAAGCGGCCACCATGATGGTGATGACTACACCTGGATCATTGACCCTCTGGATGGAACCACCAATTTCCTGCATGGTTTCCCACAGTTTTCTGTCTCTATCGCCTTAAAACACAAAGGACGCCTTGAGCAGGCGGTTATTTATGACCCATTACGGCAAGAAACTTTTACCGCCACACGGGGCGGCGGAGCGATGCTTGGCAATCGCAGAATTCGCGTAACAAATCAGAAGAGCATGAAAGGCTCACTTCTGGGAACCGGATTCCCTTTTAAAAACCAGCAGCATCTTGAGGCTTACCTTGGCATGTTCAGCAGCCTGTTTAAAGAGTCTGCCGGTATCCGTCGTGCAGGCTCTGCGGCGCTTGATTTAGCCTATGTTGCTGCCGGCCGTCTTGATGGCTTCTGGGAAATCGGCCTACAGCCCTGGGATATGGCGGCCGGCGTCCTCCTTATTCGTGAAGCAGGCGGCATCGTCACCGATTTCGACAATGGCGGAACCTATCTTGAGTCTGGCAACCTAATTGCGGCAAACACAAAGATGCGCCAGATTATCCATAATGCCATTCGGCCTCATATGACCGACGCACTTTTACCTGGGGGGAGTTAAATCTTCAGCTAAAGTTTCTTTCACCTTTGTCGATACAGGGTTCATCACTCAACCGATTAAAGGTGAAGAAATGCTTGCCAGCGCAAAAACAGGCTCTTCCAGAATAGAACCCGACAGAGGGCTCGAATTTACAATGCGTGACTCTATAAGCGCTATAGAGGAGCTATCTCTTAATGCCCTTTTCTCGATGAACGGCAGCACTTTTGAAGTGGTTTCCATTCAGCCCGAAAGTGAACCTATCCAGGCCGCACAGTTGAAGCTCGTCTAAAAAACCAAAATAAAAAGCCTCAGCACCAAAGTGTTGAGGCTCTATCAAACTTTATTTTCTTCTTTAATTAAGGTCGGTCATCCATCAATTCTCCCTCTTTCTCTGGCAACATCAAATCGGCTTTACTGACACCCATAATTAAAACAACTGGGCTGGCAATAAAAATCGATGAGTAGGTTCCAATAACGACACCAAACATAAGCGCTAGTGCGAAGTTATGAATAATCTCTCCACCCAAAAAGAACAGCGCGACCAACACCAATAATGTAGTTAAAGAGGTCACCAATGTTCGGCTAATTGTCTGGTTAAGCGAAGCATTCATTATTTCAACCGGAGAGCCTTTCCGGATCTTGCGAAAGTTTTCTCTAATCCGGTCAAATACAACAATCGTGTCGTTAAGGGAGTATCCGATCACCGCCAGTAGTGCTGCTAACACCGTTAAATCAAATTCAAACCCAAATAGCGAGAAAAGACCCAGCGTGAGGATAACATCATGCCCCAACGCCGTAACGGAACCCAATGCGAAGCGATATTCAAAACGCCAGGCTACGTAGATAAGAATGCCTAACAGCGCATACAATAGCGCCAAGCCACCATCTTCAGCCAGCTCATCCCCAATTTGAGGACCAACAAACTCAACCCTACGAAGCGTTGCGGTACTCTGACCCTGCTGGCTAACCACCTCCATTACCTCAGTGCTCACTTCAGCATGATTCATTCCTTCTTTAGGCACCAACCGAACAAGAATATCTTTCGATGTCCCAAAGTGCTGAATTGTCGCATCAGAAAAGCCTGCTGAGGCCAGCCCCTTTCGTATTGGCGCCAGCTCAACCGGCTGCTCAAAGCCCACCTCGACCAAAGTCCCACCGGTAAAATCAATCCCGAAAACAAGCCCTTTCCCAATCAATGAAACGAGCGAGATAACCAGTAAAATTCCAGAGATGGACAATGCAAGTTTACGCTTGCCTAGAAAGTCGATACCCGATGTTGTTAATTTCTTTTTCATCTGTTTCACCTACTAAATAGACAGCTTCTCGACACGGCGGTTACCGTAAATAAAGTTGACAAACATTCTGGTTCCCATGATTGAGGTAAACATTGAAGTGAGAATACCGATTGAAAGTGTCACCGCAAAACCCTTAACAGGGCCCGAGCCAAAACCAAACAGCACCAACGCGGCAATTAAGGTAGTTACGTTCGCATCAAAAATAGTTGAAAACGCCTTTTCATAACCGGCTTGGATACTCGCCTGAGGACTCATACCGTTACGAACCTCTTCACGAATACGCTCATAGATCAGTACGTTCGCATCAACCGCCATCCCCACGGTCAAAACAATCCCGGCGATCCCCGGCAACGTCAGAGTCGCCTGCAAAAGAGATAGAATTGCAACCAGAAAGACCAGATTCATCGCCAAAGCAATATTGGCAACCAGACCGAATACTTTGTAATAGACCGCCATAAAAATGAGCACCAAAACAAAGCCAATCATTACAGAGTTAAACCCCTGATCGATATTATCCTGACCAAGGCTTGGTCCAACCGTCCGCTCTTCAACAATATCAACTGGCGCAGCAAGTGCACCCGCCCTTAACAAAAGGGCAAGATTACGTGCTTCGGCGGTGCTATCAAGTCCCGTAATCTGGAAGCTTTTGCTGAATACACCACGAATGGTGGCGATATTGATCACCTCTTCAACTTTTCGCTTAACCTTAACCTTCTGGCCTTTAACGATTCGCGTTTCACTCTTGTTTTCGATGTAAACAACCGCCATTGGGTTACCCACATTTTTCTGCGTGGTTTTACCCATCTTCTTCGCGCCAACACCATCCAGCGTAATATAGACCGCAGCTGAACCAGATTGCTGCTCAAGACCCGATTTAGCATCGATGACCTGGTCACCCGTTACGATGATCCTTCTTTTTAGCAAAACAGGATTACCATTTCGTTCACGATAAAGCTTCGCGCCCATCGGAACTCGCCCAGCCTGGGCAGCCGCCGCATCATGCTCTTTATCAACCATACGAAATTCAAGTGTTGCCGTCGCACCCAAAATC
>QNFJ01000223.1 GCA_003646305.1 Gammaproteobacteria bacterium
AGGAAACTTCTTTTTTAATGGCAATACTGTTCTCATTGACCATGGACAGGGGCTGATTAGTGGCTATTTTCACATGAACAAGATTGATGTTGAAGCGGGCCAAATGGTGAACCAGGGAGATATACTGGGAACCGTTGGTAGTACAGGGCGCGTAACCGGCCCGCACCTTCACTGGAATGTCTATCTCAATGGAACAAAAGTTAATCCTGCTCTTTTTGTCGCAGAACAACTCAATCAAGCACCATAACTATGCAAATCAAAGACCTTTGTACTAGCTGTAATTACCTGACCATTACGCTTATTGAACACGATAGTGAGACCGCCTCATTCACCTGTAGTTACTGCAAAAATAGTTTTGATCTCCCTTGGAATAACGAGACTCGAACCCTTATTCGAACATTAAGAGGCGGCGGCGGGCACATGAAGAAAATTCAAAAGCGTAATCCGCAACTGCTCGAACTTCTGGCTCAGTTAAAAGAGCCTGGCGACCACATTCGCGTTGACCCACTCCCTTCCGATCTTCAAAATGCCGAAGATCAACCAAAACCATCTTGAGGAAAAAAATGGACACACTGCACAAAAGGATTATCAACTTATCGGCGCTCTGCTGCTTTTTCGTCTTACTTTCTGGCTGCCAAACAGCCTACTACAGCACAATGGAGCAGCTTGGCATCCATAAGCGCGATATTCTTTCTGATCGCGTCGAAGAGGCAAGGGACAGTCAGCAAGACGCTAAAGAACAATTCAAATCAGCACTGGAACAATTTAGTACGCTCACTAATTTTGATGGTGGTGATCTGGAGGATACTTATAACCGCCTAAATAGTGAATTTGAAGAGAGTGAGGATGCGGCAAATGCTGTCCATGATCGTATTGCTGCGGTGGAAGATGTTGCCGAAGCACTTTTTGACGAGTGGCAAGCTGAACTCGATGTTTACACAAACAAGAATCTACGCCGAAGCAGTGAAAAGAAACTGCGTGCAACCAAACAAAAATATGGCCAGCTCCTGACTGCAATGAAGCGGGCTGAAAAGAAAATTGATCCTGTCCTATCGGTTTTCCGCGATCAGGTTCTTTTCCTTAAACACAACCTGAATGCTCAGGCCATCAGCTCTTTGAAGAGTGAGTTACGCGCTGTTGAATCCGATGTCGCCTCGCTTGTCGCTGCAATGGAGAAATCAATTGGTGAAGCAGATGCCTTTATCCAAACTTTAGAGAAGTAGGTCATCACCAAATAGTCGAGGGAATTTTATTCCTTCGACTATTTTCTTTTTTTCTTATTGTTAACCATTCGCTTTATCCCCTCACGCTTTTTAACATCTATTTTGCTTAGCTTCCGAGGCCTTTCATTAAACGGATTTGCGCCGGAACGGAACAAAATCCGGATCGGTGTCCCTTCCAGCTCTAACTTGTCTCTAAACCAGTTCACAAGATAACGCTTATAAGCCTCAGGAACCTCGCTAGCCTGGTTTCCGTGAATAATAATAACGGGAGGATTTTGTCCACCCTGGTGGGCGTACTTAAGCTTAATCCTTCTATTTTTGACCATCGGCGGTTGATGTTGCGCAATCGCCTCTTTCAATATAGTCGTCAGCTTTGGTGTCGACATATCGACCATTGATGCCGCATGAAGGCCACGAATCACATCAAACAGATTACCGACACCCGTACCATGCAGTGCCGAGATAAAGTGCTTTTCCGCAAACTCAAGAAAAGGCAGTTTTATCTCTAACTGCAACTTCACTTTTTCACGCTGCTCAGTCTTTAGACCATCCCACTTATTCAGCCCAATCACTAATGAGCGGCCCGCCTCAAGAACCATTCCCAACAGGCGCGCATCCTGGTCGGTAATTCCTTCGCTGGCATCAATCAGATAAATAACCACATTGGCTTTATCGATTGCCTGCATACTTTTGATGATACTAAATTTCTCGACTGTTTCTGAAATTCTTGAACGGCGCCGCATCCCAGCTGTATCAATCAGGACAAAATCATCACCATCGCGTTCAAATGGGATATAGATGCTGTCACGTGTTGTTCCGGGCTCATCAAACACAACGACACGCTCTTCACCCAACAAACGATTAACCAGCGTTGATTTACCCACATTTGGACGGCCAACAATAGCGATCGCGATGCCCTTAGTATCATCTTCTGACTCACCATCCTCTTCAGGTGGCAGCAGTGAATCGACCAATTCTAATAGCTGCGTTACGCCGCGCCCATGCGTTGCTGTTATGGGTTGTGGCACACCTAAACCGAGCATATGGAAATCTGCACTCACATTGTCAATATTTTTGCCGTCAATTTTGTTACAAACCAGAACAATTTTCTTAGCACTTTTACGAAGTTGCTTTGCAATCACCTCGTCTGCAGAGCCAAGTCCATCCTTAGCATCGACTAGAAAAAGGACGATATCCGCCTCATCAATCGCGGCCCCCACCTGCCGAATGGCAACCGCATCAATTCCGCCCGCATCATCACTGAGACCGCCTGTATCGATCACAAGGCCATCACGATCACCACGCTTTACACGGCCATATTGACGATCGCGGGTCAGTCCCGGATAGTCTGCAACCAGCGCATCACGACTACGTGTCAGATAGTTAAAAAGTGTTGATTTACCAACATTTGGACGCCCAACTAGAGCGATAACCGGTAGCATTCTATGTCCTTCGTTTATTGAATAGAAACGGCAGCAAGTATCCCACCTTTTCCGTAGGCGTAAAGAACATCTGATTCAACAACTGGCTTCACAAAAATACCTTCATCATCAATTTCAAGCCGCGCGACTTCACGACCATCATCCTGGGAGAACCAATGCAGGTACCCTTCATAATCGCCCACAACAAAGTAATCATCATGAATAGCGGGTGCTGTCAGTTGACGATTTTGCAGTTCGTCCTGCTTCCATACTGTAGCGCCATTATCTAAATCAAGCGCCCAGATATTGCTTTTCTCATCGGTCACAAAGAGATAGCGCCATCCTGCGTCCATTCCGGCAAAAGAGGAGATCTCCCGCCTGTTCCACAACAACTCTCCTGTACCCAGTGACATTGCGGTGATACCGGCATGGTAGCTTGCAATATAGATAACATCACCGGCAATAACCGGATCAGCATCGATATCGACAATTCGATCGAGCTCTGTTCGTCCACTTGGGGTCGCGATGCTCACCTCCCAACCGACTCGGCCATCGTTTAAACGAAGTGCAACCAACTTTCCACTTGCATAACCATCAATCACTATGTCACGCAGAACTACTGGAGTGCTAGTACCTCTCAGGCTAAGCGCGGGAACCGCTCGATCATAAAACCAGATCTGCTGACCATCTATCTCATTCAATCCTGAAATTCGCCCATCAACTGTTCTGATGATCACAATACCGTGAGCAACCTGCGGCACGGCTAACACTTCACTCGTGACCTGAACGCGCCACAACTCACTGCCATCTTCCTCACTCAGCGCAATCACCTGACCGTCACTGGTGCCGATAATAACCGTCCCATCTCCCACGCCCGGTCCACCTGATAACAATAACTCTGTCTCGACTTCCCAGAGTAACTCGCCATCTTCTAACTTGTATGCGTTAACAATTCCTTTTCGATCTGCTGCAACAATCTTGTCATAGAACAGTGCAGGTACCAGCGCCACGCGCTGTTCACCACCACCATCTCCAACACTCTCTTTCCAGAGTGTTGTCACTTCAATCTGCGGATCGAGCGGGAGCAACTCTTTTGGCTGATCGACATTATCTTCACCCGCAAGATAGTCTGTCACGCCTACAACCGCACTCGTCGCGCCTTCCTTAATCGTAGTGCAACCCGAAGCTAAGAGTAAAATCGCTAGAAAAGCACCAATCAAACCTCTCACCCGACCAGATCTCCAGGACCAAGGTTATCCAGTTTAAGCTGGATCAGGCCATTACCCTGCCCAGGTTTTAACAGCACCTTCCGGTATG
>QNFJ01000224.1 GCA_003646305.1 Gammaproteobacteria bacterium
ACGATTTTCTCGAACGAATCTCTGCGCGGATAATTAATGAAGTGCATGGTATTAGCCGGGTGACCTACGATATTTCCAGCAAGCCGCCTGCTACCATCGAGTGGGAATGATTCCACGTCTGGCACTGGCAGGCAACTAAAAGCAATAACCGTACGTAACCCTTCGTAATTAAAGGATTTTTTATTAAATTGCCTGGCAATTCCAGGCACTGCCTAGCACCGTCAAGCACGCTTTTTTAATGGTATGTATGATGGTATTGTCTGCTCTTGTGCCACGGCCTATTAGAAATACCATGCCATGAAATTTGGTATGTTCATGGTACTAAATATTCTTAACTGTTTGATATTAATGGTTTTATGGTCAAATAGTCGCCATGGTTTAATCATGGTATTAAGAACGTGAAAAAGGGAGCCGCAATGCTGACTGATACCAAGCTTCGCAACCTGAAACCCAGAGACAAGCTCTTCAAGGTCAATGACCGCGATGGCCTATATGTGGCGATAACGCCAGCAGGAACGATCTCTTTCAGACACAATTATTCAATCAGCGGCCGTCAGGAGACGTTGACGATCGGCCGTTATGGCGCTGGTGGCATCACACTCTCGGAAGCGCGGGAACGACTCAACGAGGCAAAGAAGATGATTGTGGTCGGAAAATCTCCGGCCAGAGAAAAGGCACGCGACAAAGCGCGTGTAAAGGATGCCGAAACATTTGGGGCATGGGCCGAGAAATGGCTACGTGGTTATCAGATGGCTGATTCCACACGTGACATGCGTAAAGCAGTTTATACGCGAGAACTGAAAAAATTATTTGGCAATCAAAAACTGACTGAAATCACACACGAAGATCTACGCTCTTTGACTGACACCATTGTTGAAAGAGGGGCTCCAGCCACGGCGGTACATGTCCGTGAAGTGGTGTTACATGTCTACAGGTGGGCAATCGAACGTGGGCAGAAGGTAGAGAACCCGGCGGACATGGTGCGCCCGACGAGTATCGCCAGATTCGAGCCGCGGGATCGTGCGCTATCGCCGACCGAAATTGGTCTCATGTATCGATATTTGAATCGGGTGGGGACATCGCCGCAATATAGGGCAGCGATTAAGCTGCTATTGATGACGATGGTTCGAAAGTCGGAACTGTCCAATGCCACATGGCCAGAAATTAATTTTAGTGAGGCCCTTTGGACTATCCCGAAAGAGAGGATGAAACGAAGAAGCCCGCATCTGGTGTTCCTTTCTCGTCAGGTGCTCGACATCTTCATCGCGCTTAAAACCTTTGCCGGTGGATCTGAATACGTGCTCCCGTCGCGGTACGACTCGGATTTGCCCATGAGCAGCGCGACATTGAATCGAATTTTGGCCCTGACTTACCAGCTCGCTCAAAAGAATGGCGAGTTACTTGCCAAGTTCGGTCCTCACGATCTTCGCCGCACAGCCAGCACCCTGCTGCATGAGGCTGGCTACAACACGGACTGGATCGAGAAGTGTCTTGCTCACGAGCAGAAGGGAGTTAGAGCTGTCTACAACAAGGCCGAATACCGAGAACAGCGTACGGCGATGTTGCAAGACTGGGCTGACATGATTGACGAGTGGACTACCGGACAGCGGTAATCGTGCCTGGACGGGCAGCCTGTGCCCCAGATTGCTTTCTCGATTTAATCCATTCTTCCACTTCAGCCAGGTCCCAGGCGACATTACGACTTGTCAGTGCAATGCGAGATGGGAAGTCTCCCCGCTTTTCCATGTTAAAGATGGCGCGATCCGACAGCGGAATCATAGCCAGTAGAGTTTTCCTGTTAATGAGGGCCTTTGTCGGTAGGTCTTGATATCCGTCATCCATGGTTCTTCTCTCTGCTCCAGCAATGTGGCTTCCAGATCTCGGTTGTGTAATAGGATGAACATTAGCATGGTGCGAATAATTTGGATAAAACAGAATGTTTAGCAAAGTGGTAAACGGTTTCCCGAATGGGAGTGGACGAATGGAGAACAACTCTGGCACAGACAAATATGCCAGGGATACTGCGCCTCAGGTATTTCCGAGTCAGTTTTACTCTAGGTGAGTGCGCTCACACTACTTCACCCTTGAACACGATAACTCCGCAAATGGTTGCTTCTTCATCGACTTCAATAATGCGATTGGGCCAATCGGGGTTGAGGGCCTTCAGGTACCGCTTGCCTTCTTCAATGATCAGCTGTTTGAACGTGGCCTCGTTGGATTCATCAAGCCGAATTACCACATATTTGCCGTGATCAGCGCTGGCATTGGGATCCACAAAGATTAGATCGCCCTCATGAAATTTGGGCTCCATGCTGGTACCGCGAACCCTGAGGACGAATGACTCAGAACTACATTGTACTGGGCACGGGAGTAGTTCAAAGCCGTCCTCAGCCGCAAAGCTATCAGAAATTTCACACCAGTTTCCAGCTTGTACCCAGGATATAAGTGGGTGAAGGCTTCGTAGATCTGGCCCGTCATGCGCATTGTGTTCATGCCCGCTGGTGTTGCCGTCTCGCGGGTCATCCATCCATCCGTGGGGTTTCTTCATTGCTTTTTCCAACTTCTCGGCCAGGCCATTCCCAATGGCCCGAGGGGTTCCTTTTTTAGTGGGGAGTTGGTTTCGCACCTGACTCAGATAAGAGCTAGTGGTGCCAGCCGCCTTTGCTAGTTTGGTGGCTGAGCCAGCTTCGCTAATAAGTTGTTCAAGGTTTCTAAGTCGTATCGGGTTTAGTTTTCGCGTCATGCTAAATATCTTAGCAGAACATTTAGCAATATGATAAACAAAAAGGTTTGCCCATTCGTTGCTTGATGGTTCGCACGCTGCTAATGTTTCTGCGCATGGAGCTAAAGATATTTCTCAAAATGGCAAGCAAGAGGGAGCGCGCAGAAGTTGCTGTTGCCTGTAACGATTCTGTTTCCTACCTGTATCAAATTGCCGGTCGCCATCGATACGCGAGCCCACTGCTGGCTACTGAGATAGAGCGCTACACACGCATTGTTGCCGGACTATCTGATGGAGACCTTGAACCTGTGCCTCGCGCCAGCATGGTCCGTCATCCGGAAATCTTTTATGGGGTGGATGCGGGCATAGAGGTTAAGGGCTCGGCTGGAGAGGGTCAGTGTGGTGACACAGAGTGATTTGGTAATTGAAGAGTGTGTCGATGATTCTGGTTTTGCCGATAACCCATCGAATTTCATCACCAAAATAGAGGTAGCGCGTATTCGCTCTTATGCGCGCAATCCCCGTCGGCAAGAAAATCCTGAATATGATCGTATTAAGGCGTCTATTCGCGCGGAAGGTCTGGATCAACCATTGGTTGTCACGCAAGAACCTGGCGAGGCTGATTATGTCTTGCAAGCTGGCGGCAACACGCGGCTACGTATTCTTAAGGCGCTCCACCACGAGACTGGAGAAAATCGTTTTTTCACAGTGGATTGTTTAATCAAGCCATGGGTTCATGAATCGAATCTGCTCTTCGCACACCTCCGGGAAAATGAACTGCGTGGCAGCTTGTCATTTATTGATAAAGCGCACGCCGTGTTCGAGGCCAAGGCATTATTGGAGACAGAAATGTCGGTGGAAGCATTATCTCAGCGTCATCTCGAAAAGCTTTTCCAGGAACGAGGTTTTAGCCTCAGCCACGGCATGATATCCAAAATGGGTTACGCCGTGCATACCCTCTGGCTAGTGATACCACTTGCCCTGAGTGCGGGCTTGGGTCGTCCCCAGATCGAAAAAATCCGATCCCTAGAGCGTGCGACACTGCAAATCTGGCAGCGACGAAATTTGGGGGATAAGCCGTCGTTCGAGTTGGTCTTTGCGGAATTGTGCCGACGACATGACAACGTCGGCTGGGATATACAGCCCTTGCGAAGCGCTCTGGAAAATGAGGTTGCGGAAGAATCCGAACAAAG
>QNFJ01000225.1 GCA_003646305.1 Gammaproteobacteria bacterium
CTCTCGGGGCTGTTTATCGGTGGTGTTATTCCTTTCATTATCGCTTCGATCACTATGACGGCTGTTGGAGATGCCGCATTTGAAATGATTAAAGAAATCCGCCGTCAATTTCGTGAAATATCAGGCCTTTTAGAGGGCACGGCTGAACCCGATACGGCACGGTGCATCGATATCGCAACGCAAGCCGCACTAAAGAAGATGATTCTGCCGGGTGTGATTGCGGTTGCTGCCCCCGTTGTTGTCGGCTTTGCTTTTGGCCCCATGGTTCTAGGTGGAATGCTAGCCGGAGCACTATTAGGCTGCGTTCTACTTGCCTTAATGATGGCAAATGCGGGTGGCGCGTGGGATAACGCCAAAAAGTTTGTTGAAAAAGGCAATCTTGGTGGCAAAGGGACAGATGTTCATGCCGCTGTTGTTGTTGGTGACACCGTTGGCGATCCGTTCAAGGATACTTCTGGCCCAGCCATGAATATTCTGATCAACGTGATGGCTATCGTTAGCCTGGTAATTGCACCCCTCTTGTAGGCTATTCTCGCCCACAAAAAAGCCGTTACCGAGAAATCGGTAACGGCTTTTTACTTTTGTCCAAATGGGTTAAGCGTCTACATTCAGGATACTTCCAATCATCTCGTCTTCTGCCTCGATCAGCCTTGCCGCCGCTTTTGCCTGAATCTCAGCTTCTTGCATACTGACAAGCGGCTTTACAAAATCAGATGCGGAGGCCTCTCGATCCGTAGTCGCTTTTACAATCGCATTTGCAGCATCTGACATTTTTTCTTCTGCACGATGAAATGCCTGGATACCACCTGATAATGAACCGTCAATTTTCACCGCAACCTCCTTTTCTGCTTAGCCTGTACCCCACTAATCGGCCTGGCATTCTTTTTCTTGAGGCCTAACTACGCAAAACTGTGAGGTAATGCTCAATTTCATGACGGCCTGTATCTCTCAAGTTTTTTCTCAACCAGTCTGTTGCCCAATCTGATATAGGTCGGAAGACCTTCATAATACGAGGGGTAGGACTCACCCTGTATGAGCGGCAAGAGATAACGCCGGCAGGCATCTGTTATAGAAAAGCCATCTTCACTAATAAAATTTTCTGGCATCGTTTTCTCTATATTTGCCACGTCAGCTAACGAAGCTGACCCAATCGACCAGCGATAAGGACTGTCTGATTGCCGAACGATTGTCGGCATCACCGCATTTTCTCCCTGTAGCGCCAACTCAACCGCTTTTTCGCCCAATTGATACGCCTGTTCAACATCGACCGCCGATGCAATATGCCGGGCAGAACGCTGTAGATAATCTGAGACTGCCCAGTGGCATTTATGGCCAGCTCCTTCGTTAATCATCTTTACCAATGCCGGCGCGACACCACCCAGCTGACTGTGACCAAAAGCATCCTTCCGCCCTGATTCCGCAACAAACTTCCCATCTGCAAAACGAATCCCTTCAGATGCAACAACGGTGCAATAACCATACTTCCCAATATTTCCCTCGATCTTCTCAAGAAACAGCCGCTCATTAAACTCGATTTCAGGGAAAAGAATAACTTGCGGCGCATCGCTATGGCCTGTATCTGCCAACCCACCGGCAGCAGCAATCCAGCCCGCATGCCGCCCCATCACCTCGAGCACAAATACTTTTGTTGAAGAAGCCGACATTGAAATCACATCAAGCGCTGCTTCTCTTGCTGAAATCGCCACATATTTCGCAACTGAACCAAAACCAGGGCAGCTATCGGTGAATGGCAAATCATTATCGACTGTTTTAGGGATGCCAATACAGACAAGTGGATAGCCCAGTTTGCCTGCACTCTGAGAAATTTTATATGCAGTATCCTGCGAATCGCCTCCGCCATTGTAAAAGAAGTAGCGAATGTTATGCGCCTTGAAAACCTCTATTAACCGCCGGTATTCCTGCTCATTCTCTTCGATTGACTTTAATTTGTAACGACAACTTCCAAATGCGCCACCTGGTGTTTCTCGTAAGGCCGCAATGGCCTCATCCGACTCTAGAGAGGTATCGATTAACGCTTCATTTAGCGCGCCGATAATTCCATTTTCCCCTGCAAAAACTTTCCCAATTTTATCAGGTTGTTTTCGTGCAGCTTCAAGAAGCCCACAGGCCGTTGCGTTAATAACTGCGGTAACCCCGCCAGATTGGGCATAAAATGCATTCGGAGCGCTCATTTTACCTCTTAATTATCCGTCGATTTAAAGCCGACATAGTAATCGCAAACAGAGCCTAATAGGAACTATTCGTGAATCAGGCCGGCTAAAAAAAACCTCTAACGGGAGGAGCTTTAAATCATATTTCTCAAAGCGCAAAGCCCTGAACAAGCCCGGAAAGCTGCCTTGACAAGCCGACCATATTTTCACTTGACTGGGCAACTTGCTCTCCCCCAGCCGCCGCCTCATCAGCAACCTGATTGATCGCTGCAGTATTGCGATTGATCTCGATGGTGACCGCCCCCTGCTCTTCTGCCGCACTGGCAATCTGTTCATTCATAGTCATAATAGCCGAAACTGCCGAAACAACCTCGTCAATTACCTCTCCTGTCTGAGTTGCTCTCATCACACTATCCTGAGCCCGCTCACGACTGCGATCCATAATATCAACCGCAGCATGTGTACCACTCCTCAGCTCTTCGATCATGTCCTGTATTTCCTTTGTAGAGCTCTGTGTTCGCTGCGCCAGCGTCCTAACTTCATCTGCGACAACAGCAAAACCTCGCCCATGTTCACCTGCACGTGCCGCCTCAATCGCTGCATTCAAGGCCAAAAGATTCGTCTGCTCGGTAATATCCTGGATCATTTGAACCACGGAACCAATTTTCTCGCTATCTGATTCAATTCGTCGAATCGCTTCAACCGACAAATCCACTTCATTCGCCAGCCCATTGATCGAATCAACCGTTTCAAGTACTGCCGCCTTCCCTTTCATCGCCGATTGGTCTCCCTCAACCGCCGAAGCAGCTGCATTGGAGGCAGAAATTGCAACTTCATTAATGGCTAAACTCATTTCACTAATTGATGATCCCAGCAGTTCTGTTTCTGACTTTTGCGCTTTAACACCTTGGATCGTTTGAGCCGTGATGACCGATGCACTTGCGGCCGCATTGGTTAGATCATCAGCCACCCTGTTAATCTCCCCGACCATCTTCCTCAGCCCTTTAAGCATATTTATGGTTGCCGCCTGCATTTGGCCAATTTCACCACCCATATTGTGATCAACTCGAACCCTAAGATCACCTTTTGATATTTTTTCAAAAACAGCAACCGTCTCCTCTAGTGGCGGGATCGTAGAACGCATCATCTTGATAATCAGGAATATCAAACCTCCGACGAATAAAAAGACCAGTGAAATGACAATATTTTTAACAAAGCCTGCTGTATCACGGACGCCCACACCAAACTCACCGGATACTCTAGTCGACCACTCCATGAGTCGACCCACCTCTTTTCCTTCTTGCACCGTCAAATAACCCGCTGCTATCCCATCTAAAAATGTAAGCACCTCTTTCAAGCGAACTTCATCTTCTGCCGCTGCATCCAGCAACCAGCCTTTACCCAATATCCTAAAGAGAATTTTCTCAAATCCTGTAATCGCGCCTGCAACATTAAAAGGCTGCTCATAGGCGACCATCACATGCTTAAGAACCTGACTCTTATCAATTTGATCTTTTGACAGTTCATTACTGACACCCGTTATCGCGAGGATATGCAGCCGCTCAAAATAAGAAAAATCATTCGCCTTTCCCATTAAGCGCACACCAAACAGGGTAATAACAAGGACTAAACAACTGACGGAGATCACCAGTATAAATTTTGATTTCAGAGTTCCGTTATTAATTTTCATTTTTCGTTTGTTCCCAATTACTATTGAAGCCTCAATCGATAAGCTCTCTA
>QNFJ01000226.1 GCA_003646305.1 Gammaproteobacteria bacterium
GCCATTCTCACCGTAACCGAAAAAGGTGGTGGCATACTCGCCCTTACCATCGATACCGATAATGGCACACTTCTCTTTAAAACCACTTAAATGGTATGCACTACTAGCGTGGGCAAGATGATGCTCGACCGGAACAAATTTAACTCTTTGCGAACCAACACCCAGTTCGTCCAGTAACGCCATTACTTGCTCATGGTTACGATGATAACGGCGGTTGCCATTAAATAAAGCGGTTAATGAACGGTCTGGTGCATACCAATAACGTTTTGCATAGTGCCAACGAGCAGGGCTATCAAGGCCGATCTCGGCAAAAGGAAAGGCAACAATATCAACCTGATCAGGGCTAATTCCTGCTTGTTCAAAGCAAAATTTTGCCGCTTCACGAGGCAGCTTCCCCTTTGCATGTTTGTCGCGAAGAAATCGCTCCTCTTCTGCTGCTGCGACAAGTTTGCCATCAATATAAAGTGCTGCAGAAGCGTCATGACTGACGGCTCCAGAAAGGCCAAGTACGATCATAATGAGTTCAGGTTATTGCGCTAAAAAGAGTATTCTACCGGCTTGCCGCTGCAATCGCGAAATAGCTAAGAGATCAAAGCTATAATTATCACCCCAGATTAGGGGAGGCATATAAACGATCAGCCCTTTTCTGAACCTGCCGCCAAAATGCACTATTTTCAGTTAACTCTTGTCGAAGTGAGTTTTGACTATACAAGCGCATAAAACGAAGCTGATCTCGTTTGCTTAAGCCGATATCCATACTCGAGAAATGCAATGCAGCCACATCTTTAACCCGCCACCTTAGGGGGGTTTGTGCTCGAAATTGCATTCGATGAAGGTCAATCAATTCCAGCCGAATAGAACCCTTTGCCAGGAAACCGGGCAGTTGCTCTACCTCCATAAGAAAATGACAGATATAAAGATCACGATGGTTTAGGCCGTTTTCGTGTAATTTGCGTGCAACTTCTGCCACTTTCTCGATCAATAGTCTTTTTAGTCGCACACTCGGTGGAGACTGAGGCCACTCTGCACAAAAATCTTCAAGGCTTTCTCTATTATCCAGAGACTCAGTAATCACAAACGACTTTTGTCGCGCAGGATTCCAGCCTCGCTTTCCATAACCCGCCAGGCTCATTGTATCGACGCCTAACTCTGGTAGCTGTTTTATCGCCTGATACTCATTCCATGCCCCCAAAATGGGCAACCGCCCCTGAGAGAGCTCTTTAAATATTTCCCGCCAACCAACTCCCGAATGGGTTTTTATAAAATAGCCTCGCCCACCCATCTCAAAACGCAATGTCCTTCGACCCTCAACCTGTCGAAAAACTTCGCCCTCTAAGACCATAAAATCTTCAAAAGAAAAGCGCCTGGGAAGCCGCCTTGAAAAGTCTTCCGTCAACTCAATCAATACTATCTCCCAAAATCAGGTCGGCCGCTTTTTCCGGCATGCTGTATAAATCCTCTGTTTGCGCATAGGCCAAGCCATTTTTGCGCCATTGCTCACGACCCGGAGAAGTTAATAGCTCTTCTAGCAGGCCAGCAAATTTTGCATCATCAAATGGTTCGGGCACAACACGCCCCGCCTCTGCTTTTTCAACGTGCTGCGCATAACCGCAGACTGCTGTTGCCAAAACAGGCAAGCCTGAAACAATCGCTTCAAGAATGGCCGTTCCTGTATTCTCTTTGTATGAAGGCTGCAACAACATATCGGCCCCAAGTAAAAAACGAGGAACATCATCACGCCCACCCAGGAAGAAAAGCTGCTCTCGCACGCCAAGCTGGCTGGCCATTTTTTCGAAAGGAGCCGTTTTATCTTCACCCACAACAAACAGGCGCGTTTTTGCTCGAAGCGGATCTGGCAATGCCGCCAACCCTCTTAGTGCTCGGTCAAGCCCTTTCGTCCGGTAGGCTGTGCCGATCATCAGCACCACTTTTTCATCATCTCCAACTCTAAATTCTTCACGGAAGGTTTTGCGAATTTCAGCACTATTCAACGGCGCAATACGATCTTTGGAAATACCGGGAGGCAGTAATTTTAATCGCGCATCCGGTGTCTGGTAATATTCTTTGAAAAGGCTCAACTGCACATCTGATATGAGCAGTGACAACGTGGCTGCCTCTTTGCCAAAAACGGCTCGTTCACAAGCTGCATAATGCCGGTAGCGCCCCCCAAGCCGGTATAACCAACTATTATTGGTTGCCACTTTATCAAGGTAACAGGGGTCGGCAGCGTAATAAATATCCAAGTTTGGCATTTTATTAAAACCGATTACTCGATCAAATTTGACCTCATGAAGTATGCCGGAAAGCCGCTCATGAAAAACTCTGTTTCGGGCGTGGTTACTAAACCCTTTAGATGGCAAGATCGTCACATGAAACCCATCGGGAACCGGTCCATGCCACACCATCGTGAAAACATTAATCTCATGCCCTCGTGCTTTGCAACATTCGGCAATCCGCACAAAATCACGTGCGAGACCGCCGTAGGGGAAAACCTTATAAAGACAAAAAGCCAGCTTCATGAAATGATCAAATTAATCGGTTAAAATGCGTACTTAACTCAAGAGAAAAGCTACTTTGAAGAATCATACCGAATCAGAAAAAGAATCCAGTCTACAAGTTTATCTCCGGCTTCTCGACTATGTTAAACCGCACTGGAAGATATTTCTTCTGAGTTTGCTCGGTTTTTTAATTTTCGCCTCTACACAACCGATGTTTGCCGCATTGATGAAGTATATGATCGATGCTCTGGAATCCAGCCAGCGAAGTGCCATTTACTGGATTCCTCTAGCCTCTGTGGGCATCGTTCTAGTTCGAGGTGTTGGCTCTTTTCTAGGCAGTTATTTTATCGCTCTGGTTTCAAGCAGCATCGTTCATACATTGCGTTGTCAGCTTTTCGACCGCTATACCATTCTCCCCAGTCATTTCTTTGATGACAATAACTCGGGCCACCTGATTTCCCGCATCACCTACAATGTACAGCAAGTCACCGGCGCGGCAACCGATGCAGTTAAGGTAGTTGCCCGCGAAGGCTTTACCGTAATCGGCCTCTTCGGCTACCTGTTCTACATGAACTGGAAACTATCACTGATCTTTATCGCCATCACCCCCCTCATTGGCATGGTCGTAAAAATTGCGACAAAGCGGTTCCGTAGTATCAGTAAAAAAATCCAGAACTCAATGGGAGAGCTGACCCATATCTCTTCTGAAATGGTTATTGGAAACCGAGTCGTCAAAAGCTTCGGAGGCCAACCTTACGAGCAAGAGCGATTCCATACTGCAAGCCGATACAGTTTTCGTCAAACAATGCGAATGGTCAAAACCTCTGCCATCCAAACACCTGTGTTGCAACTCATCGTGACCACCGCCCTCGCAGTTCTTATTTTTCTTGCTTTACTCTTGATGGAGAACGCCACAACCGGTGACTTTATCGCTTATATTACCGCTGCCGGGCTGATCCCCAAGCCAATTCGGCAACTAAGTGAAGTCAACGCGACTATCCAGAAAGGGATCGCTGCTGCAGAGAGCATTTTTGAGGTTTTAGATGAAGAGACAGAAAAAAATAGCGGCAGCCACACTGCAAAAAGAGTCAATGGAATCGTAGAGTTTAAAAACCTTAGTTACCACTATAATGACTCAGAAAAGCAGGTTCTAAACGACATTTCCTTCAAACTTGAGGCAGGCAAAACCGTTGCACTTGTTGGCCACTCAGGAAGTGGCAAGACTACACTCGCCAACCTTATTCCGCGCTTTTATGACCATAAAGAGGGAGAGATCCTACTGGATGACCTTGAGATTAACGAATACGAACTCTCCAACCTAAGGAGCCAAATTGCACTGGTTACACAACATGTCACCCTTTTTAATGACACGATCGAGCGTAATATCGCCTACGGCTCTCTCGACA
>QNFJ01000227.1 GCA_003646305.1 Gammaproteobacteria bacterium
ACTGCAGGACTTTTTTAATGCGGTTCAGGAAGTGGCGGATGACCCAACCTCAATTCCTGCTCGACAGGTGATGTTGAGTGAGGCGAATATTCTAACCGATCGCTTCAATGCGCTAAATTCCCGATTCACTGCACTACAAAGTCAGGTGAATAAGGGCACAGAAGGGGCTGTTGCAGAAATCAATAACCTGGCTGCATCAATTGCCGACCTGAATGCAAAAATTGTTGTGGCTTACGGCGCCTCGGGTGGTAATGCCCCCAATGATTTGCTGGATCAGAGAGACTTCCTCATCACGCAGCTTTCAGAAAAAGTTGATGTGTCAACGGTCTCGCAGCAGGATGGTGCGATTAATGTTTTTATTGGTAACGGACAGACATTGGTGATGGCGACAACAGCAGCGCAGTTATCAACTCAGCCCAACGCAACAGATCCAACGCAACTGGACGTGATGTTTTCAATCGGTGGCGCTGGACTGGTTAACATCAGCCAAAACCTGACGGGTGGAGAGCTGGGCGGAACGATGCGCTTCCGTAATGAAATTCTAACACCTGCTACGACTGCTTTAGATGATATTGCCGCCCAGTTAGCAACCGATTTTAATACTCAGCACGCATTGGGATGGGATTTAAATGGAGCTGCTGGCGGGAATCTATTTACCGTACCGCCCGCGGTGACTAGTGGATATGCCAGAACAATGAGTGTATTGATAACCGATCCTGCCGAGATTGCGGCATCGGGGGTCAATACAGCGGGTGGCGCGGTTGGTAATAATCAGAACGTATTGGCGCTAGCAGATTTGCAGTCCGCCAAGACTATGTTGGCGGGCACAGCGAGTTTTCATGATGCGTACAGTCGAATTGTTGCGGATGTGGGGTCAAAAACTCATGCGGCAGGCGTTAATCAGGCGGCACAAAAAGGGTTGCTGGATCATGCTGTTTCGGCAAGAGACTCTTTGTCAGGGGTAAATTTAGATGAAGAGGCGGCAAACCTGCTCAAATTTCAGCAGGCTTATCAGGCATCAGCACAGGTGATATCTGTGAGCAATTCACTGTTTGAAACGCTTCTGGGTGCCTTCCGGTAGGAGATTCTTATGCGCATATCAACTTCATTAATCAGCCAGTTAGGCATTAACTCTATTCTTGATCAGCAATCAAAACTGTCGAAGACACAGCTTCAACTGGCCACAGGAAAACGCATTCTGACACCTTCTGATGACCCAACAGGTCAGACTAGATTGTTGGATATTAGGCAGTCTTTAGAAACGAACAAGCAATACCAGGATAATATTGATACGGTTCGATCGCGCCTCACATTGGAAGAGGCAACGCTCACGGGTGTATCTGATCTTCTACAGCGTGTCAGTGAATTAGCGGTGCAAGGCGTTAATGACACGCAGTCGGCAGAAACTCGTAGAGGGATTGAGGCGGAAGTTCGTCAGCTACTTGGCGAATTATTAAGTTTGGCGAACAAAAAGAATGCCAACGGAGAACACCTGTTTGGCGGCGACATTGTCAATTCACTGCCCTTTTCAGGGAATGAGAATACGGGTGGTTTTGCCTATAACGGTGACACAGGGCAGAGGACCATTCAGATTAGTGAAACCCGCCGCATAGCAGATGGAGATCCTGGGGAGTCGGTATTTGGAGCGGTCGGAGGGGGCGCGAGCGTGTTTGAGGTGTTATTTGATTTTGCCAATGATATGAATACTAATGCTCCCGATCCTGCTGCAATTGACGAAATTCATCAGGTGTTAAGCGGGATTCTTGAGGTGCGCGCTGGAGTAGGTGCACGTCTTAATGCACTAGAAAGGCAGAAAGAGGTGAATGCTGATTTTATTCTCGATGCACAAACCGCTAAATCAGCCGTAGAGGATCTCGATTACGCGGAAGCAACAGGACGATTTAACCTGGAGTCTGTTGCGCTACAGGCTGCTCAGCAGGCTTATATCAAAGTTCAGGGGTTGTCACTGTTCAACTTTTTGTAGGTTTTTGACCCTAGTCTGGGAGAGAGCTGATTTTAGCTCGGTGTGTAATTCGTGCCGGTATTTATTCTTACATAATTAATGGCTATGACGGACTGTTTATAGGTGTTAAACATCATAAAAGTGAATCGTTAAAACCGATTCGATTCATCCTAAGCGTACCTGATTGATTGCGGAAAGCAGAAGCAGATAGCGGTAATAGTGATCGGAAAAAGGCACTTTTCTCTTCTACTCAATCGGTTGGAAAATAATGGCTGCCCCCTAAGTAAACTCGAAATATATTCAGGTAAAAAGCGGCAAAATATTGCCGTAAAAATGTGTCAAAATCTATTTGCAACCAAATAATTAACCTCTAACTCCTTGTGATTAAACAGATAAATAATATGGCATGATTTTAGCTTGTGACTGAGTGAGGTTTTTTTGCGGAAGAGAATCCGCTTTGAACATGACTTAAATTGTAAGGAGAAAATCATGGCCTTAATTGTAAATAGTAATCTGGCTTCACTAAATGCCCAGCGAAATTTGAGTAAATCTCAAGGTGACCTAAACCAGGCTCTACAGCGCCTTTCCTCTGGGTTGCGTGTTAATAGTGCCAAAGATGACGCGGCGGGCCTTTTTGTGGCGCAGCAGATAACGCGAGATATTCGTGGATTGAATCAGGCGGTTCGAAATTCAGCAGATGGTATTTCGCTGGGACAAACAGCGGAGGGCGCGCTGGGAGAAATTGCTAATAACCTTCAGCGGATTCGTGAAATTGCGGTGCAGGCATCGAATGCGACGGTGGGTAATGCGGCAGGTCTGCAACTTGAGGTCGATCAGCTCACACAGGAAATTTCACGAATTGTTCAAACAACAGAATTTAATGGGACGCAATTGCTCGACGGAACAGGTGGGGCGCTTGTGTTTCAGGTTGGAGCAAATGGGACTGCGGATAACAGGATCACCATTACCGCTTCAAATCTGACATCGCTTAGTGCATATAATGCTTCCCTGACTAATACCGGCACGGTTGATGTTTCTTCAAATGCTGCAGCACAGGGTGTATTAGCGACTTTAGGTGCGGATATTGATACAGCTAATGGTGAGAGAGCAACATACGGTGCGATTCAAAATCGGTTTGAGGCTGTTATCTCAAATCTGCAGAACTTTGCTGAAAACTTGACTGCGGCTCGTAGCCGGATTGAGGATGCCGACTTTGCGGCAGAAACGGCCAAGTTAACTCGTGCACAGGTCCTGCAACAGGCGGGTGTATCGATTGTTGCCCAGGCGAATGCTGTCCCACAGGCAGCATTGTCGTTATTACAGGGCTGATATTTTAATAGGATTTTAATAGTTTCGAAAAGGCTGGAGATTTCTCCGGCCTTTTTTTTTGTTAAAGAAATTTTCTTTCTTGCCGTCAAATATATCGGAGGCAGTAAATACCTAACTTAAATCGGGTATATCTGCCAAATATAAAGTGGTGCAATAGCACCTTGATGTCAGGAGACATATCATGGCACTCGTCATAAATACAAATGTAGCTTCATTAAATGCCCAAAGAAATTTGAGCAAATCACAAAATGATTTAAGCGTCTCGTTACAGAGACTTTCTTCGGGTTTGCGTATCAACAGTGCAAAAGATGACGCGGCAGGCCTTTTTGTATCACAGCAGCTCACACGCGATATTCGCGGTATTAATCAGGCGGTTCGAAATTCTGCAGACGGTATTTCATTAGGACAAACAGCCGAGGGAGCGTTGGGTGAAATTGCCAATAACCTCCAGAGGATTCGTGAGATTGCGGTGCAAGCTTCGAATGCGACAGTGGGTAACGCAGCGGGTCTGCAGCTTGAGGTCGATCAGCTTACTCAGGAGATTTCACGAATTGTCCAAACATCAGAATTTAATGGGGCG
>QNFJ01000228.1 GCA_003646305.1 Gammaproteobacteria bacterium
AAAAAGGTCGCCGGTGCGGGTCAGTTCGAGTAGTTTATCGTTAATGCGGCTATATTCTGCGTGTAGATAATCGAAAGCAGCAACGGGAAAGGTCCCCGATCCACAAGCAGGATCAACAATTTTGATTTGCACAAGCTGTTCGCGTCAGTGGCTCCAAAACTGTTGCCCGACTTTTTGTTTTTCAAGTTGATTTCTTGTTCGCTGCTTGTGGTTTTTTTTGCCTTTTGTGTAGCGCTTTAACAGTGTGCTAAAGGATTCGTCAATATAGCTACCGAGTGTTTTCTTGACAATAAAGCGGGTGATATTCCATAGCTGGTTGTTGTCGGGAAAGTGTCTGTAACCGAGTAGATCAACCAGTATTTTATGTGCAAATTGGCCGCTGAGTGTGGTCTCTTTCTGGCTGTAGATTGCTTTGCTGGTGATGCTATTAGCCCAGTCGCTGATAATGGCGAATGACCGTTCTGGAATGGCTGAGACGGTAATTTATTTGCTGACCGTTTTGGGGTGAAAAAGCGGCATCTGTAATTTCCCTAGCGTGTTCTTATTTTATTCCATGGTGCGCGTACCGAATAAGAATAGCATGACCTTTTAAGGCGGGTTGATGTGGTGGTTTAAGTAGGGAATTCTAGTGATGACTAAAATTGCTTTATTCATCAAGAATCGCTACCATGGCGGGATTTTTCTGGGATTGATTTTTGATGCGAAAGCAGTGGGTTCTTGGTAATTGGAAGATGAATGGTTCTCGTGAGAGTAATAGCCATTTAATCAGTGGATTACTGGCTGGTTTGAACGCTGAGAGTTCATCAGGAATAGGGGTTTGTGTTCCTTCAGTCTATTTAATTGAAGTGGGCGATAAGCTGGCAGGTAGTACGGTTGCTTTGGGTGCTCAAACTATTTCAGAGCACGATGAAGGGGCTTATACAGGCGAGATTTCTGCGAAAATGGCTGTTGATTGTGGCTGTAGTCTGGTTCTTGTTGGCCATTCTGAACGGCGTAGTTTATATGGTGAGACGAGCGAGATAGTTGCTAAAAAGTTTAAGCAGGCACTCTCAAACGAATTAACGCCTGTTTTATGCGTTGGTGAAACGCTTGAGCAGCGCGAGAGTGGAATCACGAATGAGGTGATTGGGGAGCAGCTGGATGCTGTGATCGAGTGCTGTAATTCGGACGAATTAGGCCGATCGATTATTGCTTACGAGCCGGTTTGGGCGATTGGTACCGGAAAAACGGCCAGTGCAGAACAGGCACAGGAAGTTCATGCGTTTATTCGCAATAAACTGGCGCAGAAAAGTAACGCGCTTGCGGAAAAAATCTCTATTTTATACGGCGGTAGTGTCAAAGCCGATAACGCAAAAGAAATTTTTTCAATGTCAGATATAGATGGTGGTCTCGTTGGAGGTGCATCATTGGGTGCCGAATCATTTTTGGCGATTTATAATTCTACAGATGTAATTGGATAGCTATGTTTCAGATTTTATTAATTGTTCACGTTATTGCGACAGCAGGGATCATTGGGCTGGTTTTGATGCAGCAGGGCAAAGGCGCTGATGCCGGAGCAGCATTTGGAGCAGGTGCGTCAGCATCTGGAACTGTTTTTGGTTCGCAAGGTGCGGGGAATTTTCTTTCTCGGACAACCGCTTTATTTGCAGTTATATTTTTCTCAACGAGTCTGTCTTTAGCCTGGTTATCAGGAAATAAGGATGCGCCGGCGGACATTATGGACGGTGTCGTGATAGAGCAGGTGCAAAATGAACTACCAACAACGCCTGAGGATGTGGTTAAGAAGATTGTTGCGAATGACTCAGATATTCCCGTACTAGTAGACGAGAAGATAGCGGATTAAATTGGCGGTGAGTTGGTACTCTTGCAGGATCGTTTCTGTTAAGATTCATCCCGCTTAATTTAGACTCGTTTTAAAAATTGCCGATGTGGTGAAATTGGTAGACACGCTATCTTGAGGGGGTAGTGACGTAAGTCGTGCCGGTTCAAATCCGGCCATCGGCACCAATTTATGCGGGTATTGTCCAGGGGCGATACCTGTGAAATAGTAGTTTGAGGTTAATGGCTTAACTTTATTGGGTGAGCAAAAAAAATGTTAAAGATTGGCTGAATAGTATGACTATTTCCTATTTTACTTCGGGGCATGGGACTTCTGCCCTTGGATAGTTCATCCCTGATTATGCTGTTTATTGTGATTTCTTTTATTGCCGCAAATGTGCCGTGGATGAGTGATCGCTATTTCATGTTGGTAAAACCAGTAAACACTAGAAAATCGGGCCTGTTTCGTTGGCTCGAGTGGCTCGTGCTCTATTTTATAATAGGGTTGATAGGGCTAGGTTTGGAGCAACGGTTCATGGGAACCCGTTCTGAACAGGATTGGGAGTTTTTTGTAATTAATTTTTGTTTGTTTTTGGTATTTGCGTTGCCAGGTTTTATATACAGATATGATCTGAAAAAACTTTTGGTAAATCGCTAATTTATTTCTTTAATGCAGGAGATTAAAATGACTACACCCGTACATGTTGCAGTGACTGGCGCTGCTGGACAGATTAGCTACTCACTTCTGTTCAGAATCGCTTCAGGTGATTTTTTAGGTAAAGAGCAACCGATTGTGCTCCACCTTTTAGAAATTACACCGGCACTGGGCGCATTGGAAGGTGTTGCGATGGAATTGAATGACTGTGCGTTCCCTCTTTTGGAAGGAATTGTCATGTCTGATGATCCAGTGGTTGCATTCAAAGATATTGATTACGCCTTCCTCGTTGGCGCACGTCCTCGTGGCCCTGGCATGGAACGTAAAGACCTTCTTGAGGCCAACGCTGAGATTTTCTCTGGCCAGGGAAAAGCGCTGAACGAAGTTGCTAAGAAAGGTGTCAAAGTACTTGTTGTTGGCAACCCTGCCAATACCAACGCTTTAATCGCAATGAAAAATGCGCCTGATCTGGATCCAAGAAATTTCACTGCGATGACACGCCTTGACCACAATCGCGCGTTGAGCCAACTGGCTGAGAAATGTGGTACCCAAACAACTGATATCAAGAATATGATCATCTGGGGCAACCATTCAGCAACTCAATATCCTGATCTTCATCAGGCAACGGTAAAAGGGCAGGCTGCGCTTTCTTTGGTTGATGACGGCTGGTATGCAGATGACTTTATTCCTACAGTACAGCAGCGTGGTGCGGCAATTATTAAAGCGCGTGGTGCCTCTAGTGCTGCTTCAGCTGCAAGTTCTGCAATCGATCACATGCGTGATTGGGCATTAGGAACGACAGAGGGTGACTGGACTAGTATGGCTGTTCCAAGTGACGGAAGTTACGGTGTGGCTGAGGGGATTATTTATTCCTTCCCTGTTGTTTGTAAAGATGGCGACTACACAATTGTTCAAGGTGTTGAAATCAATGAGTTCAGCCAAGCCAGAATGGATGCGACTGAAGCAGAACTAAATGAAGAGCGTGATGGTGTTAAGCACTTGTTCTAGTTTGTTCTCTATTTAACTGAGGCGATATTGCCTCGGTGATAGTCTAAAAGGGCCGCACATTATGTGTGGCCTTTTTGTTTGCCTGCTTTTAGGCCTGTGGCAGCTGTTCCTCCTCTGTACTTTCTGTGGTGAAAAATCAATTAAGACCAACCTAAATTTACAAATAACCTCTGGTAGGGATTAGTCCGGCAAAGTGTCGCTGAATTTAAAAATAGACGGTTTGTCCTAAGCCTCTGCGGGTCTCGTCTTGAATGGGGCTTAGTTAAGTCCCTTTATCGCGCTTAAGAATTTCTTTATTTTTGGATAAGTGAGTGCGTTGTCTGAGCGTAGCGAGTTCGCGCACACTCGAAAATAAAGAAATTCTTGCGATAGGGCA
>QNFJ01000229.1 GCA_003646305.1 Gammaproteobacteria bacterium
CTTACGTGCTTTATTGGTCATACCCAGCTTAAACAAGGCCTCAGGCTTTCTGAAAAAACTGATGTGGTTACCAATAAAGTCCAACACCACGAGCTTTTCCTTATTCGCGCTATTACGTAAGCCCCTACCCAGCTGCTGTAAGAAAATGATTTTTGATTCCGTGGGCCGGAGCATTAATACAGTGTCTATAGATGGTAGATCGACGCCCTCATTAAAAAGGTCAACCGAGAAGATGACATCAAGCTCACCACTACGTAATTGTGCCAGCGCTTCATTTCTAAGAACTTTAGATTCGCTGTGTACTGAGGCGGCTTTAACCCCCTGGCGAATAAAAGACTCGGCCATAAAGTCAGCATGCTTTTGAGAGATACAAAAGGCTAAGGTGCGTGTTTGATGATGCTTTTGCCAATGACGAAGGTTGTGCATAGCACGCGCATGGGTGGCGAGTTGGTTGGTCAATTGGTTAGGGTCAAACTTACCATTGCGCCAGGTAATCTCTTGGTAATCGACAATATCGGCAATGCCCTGGTAGCTAAACGGGCATAATAACTTAGCTTCAATACCGTCGAAGAGGTCTTTATTAAATACCAAGTTATCGTCACACAGACCGAGGATATCTGATTGATCGGTACGTTCTGGGGTGGCGGTCAGGCCCAACAAGAAGCGCGGGGTAAAGTGCGCCAGTAATTGTTGGTAGGTGCGCGCCGAGGCATGATGAAATTCATCAACGACAACATAATCAAAATGATCACGACCGAAGGTTTGAAGGTGACGGGTGCGCCCCAGGGTTTGGATGGAGGCGAACAACATATCAACATTCAAATCACGCGCCTTGCCGTTATACCGCCCTACTTTGACATCGGGCCGTATGCGTACAAAGGTTTCTTCTGCTTGATTGAGTATTTCTTCACGATGGGCAACAAACAATACCCGCTTGGCATTCATCTCCTGGCTATCAAAAGCCGCTAACCAAGTTTTACCTAATCCCGTAGCCATGACCACCAAGCCCCGGCGATAGCCCTCCTCACGGCTATGGCTCAAGGCAGCTAGTGCTTCTTTCTGTATCGGGCTTGGTGTCGGTGGCGGCTCGACTTCTTCTTGGCCAGGCTCAGTGGCAGGTATCATATCGCGTGGAGGTAAACGCTTAAGATACTCATCAATCCACTGATGGGTCAGCGGTTTACAGCGGCCATCGTTATACACCGATTCATATTCAGCCAAGATAGCTTTAAAACGCTGTTCATCTTCATCACGGTCGACACGCAGGTTCCACTCCAAGCCATCTTTCAATGCGGCTTGACTGATATTGCTAGACCCCACAAAAGCACAACCCTCTTCCACCACACCATCAAGGCTACGGGTAAAAAGATAAGCCTTCATATGAAAACTGGTCCTACCCTGACTCTCAAACACCCTTACTTCAGCACCCTGCTCTTGCAGCAGCATAAAGTAACGAAGTGCATTGGGATCGGTTATACCCAGATAATCACCGGTCAGTATCCGCACGCGGGCCTTGCGATTCAGCGCATCGACTAGAGCCTCTTGAATCAGACGTACACCGGTCATACGAATAAAAGCCGTAGTGATACTGATTTCCGTCGCGTGATTAATCGCATCTAATAAACTCGGTAAGAACGGGTCATCACCACCGACGGTCAAATGCTTAGTAGGGAAAGGACTCATCTAGCCACCTTCCTAACCAACGCATTGACCCACTGTTGCTCGCCATCTTGCAGGGGTTTGGTTTCAGTCCAGATCTTAATCACAATAAAATCAGTCAAAGCACCGAGCAACCCTGTGAGGGAATCCTCAGTAAAATTCGTAAAGTGCCTGCCACGATTGTCTACGCTATCAGCGTCTCCCCACTTAAACGACAGATAAGCCACACCACTATCCTTTAAAGCCTGAGAAATCCGCGCAAGTACATCGGGCAATTGGGGCCTGGGGCAATGCAACAAACTGGCTGAAGCCCAAACACCATCAAAGGCTTTATGATAATCAAGTGTTTGAAAGGTGGTGACAGCTACAGGTCGCCCCAAATACTGCTCGGCGCAAGCGGCTACCTCGGCATTACCATCAACGGGAGTGACTGTATAACCCTTATCCATAAAGGCTTTACTGTCGCGACCAGAGCCACACCCCAGCTCCAATATATGCGCATCATCAGTTAATTGATCAAGAAAGGGCCGATAGAGATCACCCACATCAAATGCCCTAGTCTCAGCACAATAGGCCTGAGCATTAGCCGTGTAATAGGCCTCAGTCGCCGCCATAGCCTTATACTGCTCCACTAAAGGAATATCCGCGGGCGCCCACTCGACACTATCGAGCTCATCCAAACCCAACCAACACATCGCATCGTGATCAATCAGCTCAAACCCCCCATCCAAATGCTCCACCTGATAAGCCATCAAGCGCACTACCTTCGAGCCATAGTCAAAAACGCTTACACCAACAAAAGCACCCACACGAGTAGTAATTTGCAGCTCTTCCTGTAACTCACGAGCCAAACATTGCTCAGGGGTCTCACCAACTTCAAGCTTACCGCCAGGAAACTCCCAAAAACCTGCCAAGTGCATCCCCGCCTTACGACGAGCCGCAAAGACTTTATTATCTTTAACGATAATAGCTGCTGTGACGTCGATTTGTTTTTTCATGAATTTTTCTTATTCGCAATTGATGATGATTATCAGTTTTCACCGTCCCTTTCATTCTTTTCTTCACTGCTCTAAACGTGGACTGCCACATTTATCTCATTCCAGCCGCCGGTGCGTATTGGCACTGGGGCCGAGCGGGTGATCACCCGTCATTGACTCAGGCTAACTACCGTTCAATATTTTCAGCCAAAGGCACTTGTTAACCTTTACCAGAATATTCCGCTAGGAAGGTAAGTTGTTTAATCTGTAAATGATAGTCAGTTGATATGTGGTCAACTGTTTTTACAGGATATGAGTATGTAATCGCTCTCTTTTCCACATGTACGAGTCCGCTCATACCCCCAATACTACCCCCACCCTCGCTGTATTACCCCTTCAAGATCAACGGAACCCAAAGAGCTGACCATAGATATCCAAAAACGCCCTTTCTTAATGCGATATTTCAACATCTCTTTTTCCGTTCCAGTGGTAGAAATCCGCGCGATCATTTACAGACTCAATGCGTCATCCCTACCGGACAAGGACTCAATGTTCTATGTTGCGGCCTGATATTCACTCACAAGACCGGAGAAGAACCAGTTGTTTGGCAAAACCTTCAAAAGCTAGCTCCAGATTTCTTCTATTGAGGGTCGATAACTGATGCTCAAGTACAGAGCGATCTAGTCTGCCCACTTCTGTACGAATAGAGTCTGAGAAGCGCTCGGGCCTTCTAGCTTCCAAAAAAGATCTAGGTGATAGAGTTGGCTTATCCTCCGAGTTAACGGTCATTTGGGGTCAACTTTGTAGTGTTGGTCTGCCAGTATCGCTTAGCTTCACAAATGGTGTCCAAGATGGTTCTTCTTTGAAGGCTCCTTACCGCGTGATTAGACGAGGACTTTTAACCCTTTGTCGGCCACAATGTTCAGCAGCTTTTGAGCAATACCGTTTGGGTGCTTTAAGCCCTGCTCCCATTGAGAGATGGTGGACTTGGTCGTGTTGAGATACTGAGCGAACACGGCCTGACTAACGCCAGCCTGCGTCCTTAACAATTTGATCTCATTCGCCTGAAGCTCCTTCACCTTCGGCAAGCAGCTCTCATCGAAACCTCTCATCGTCTCTTTGTCGATCAGTCCGCTGTCGTGCAGGCCGGACATGCTTTCGTGAATAGCAGCCAGCATGCTATCGGTCGGATCGTTCATGCCGACGGTTTCAGTGATTA
>QNFJ01000230.1 GCA_003646305.1 Gammaproteobacteria bacterium
ATTAAAAGACCTTCTGCAACAACATCAGTCACAACGCCCTTTTCATCAAAAAGGGGGGAGGTTTTATAGTGAATCCAGAAAAGAGAGTCTCCAAGTTGTGCCTGTAACTCTTTGCTTGTTTTTTCTCCAGAGAAGGCCCTTTCGATACTTTCACGAATATAGCATTTGTCAGATCCTGGAAAATCAAACCACTGTGTCTCTTCAAACTGAACCCCAAATACATCATCAAGTACCAACCCAGCCGCAACCAAAGGTCTCTTGTTTGCAAATCTAATTGTTCTGTCACGACCAATAATTCCAACGAAGTCGTCAATATTATCGAGCACATTCCTCATAAAGAGCCAGCTTTTCTCGGCAGCCATTTTCTGCTTTTCAATCTCGCCAAGTGCCGTCTTCAGTGCTTTTGTTCTTTCTGCAACTTTACCCTCCAGAACAACAGCTGCCTGAAAAGAGTCGTAAGCGGTTCCTTTTTCATTGATTTCACGCTCTACACGCTTCATCAACACGTCAATTATTTTTTCTTTTTGTAGAAGCTTTTTCTTTAGGCTATCAATCAAAAGCTGCTCTTTATTCATTGTGCTTTCTCTCGGCCAAAGGCAACTGCTGTAAAGGTTTGGTTAACATGCAGGCAGTCATATTGCTCACCATAGGTGTGGAAACCGATCACTCGATTTTCCTGCATAAGCGCAGCAATCTCCCCTTCCTTAGCCTCTTTTTTGTATTGAGCATTTCGATACAGACAATCAAAACCGAGTGTTAATAAAGGCTCACCAATTTCTTCTCGCATAACACCAAAAGCAGAGCTTAGATTTTCAACTACATCAGTGCTTTTCGCCATTGACAACACAACTCCCTCATCAATCGCACAGCTAAACCTCAATTCCCTTGATAGCTCGCTGCTATACGCCTCACTGCCCGGCGTGATAGAGCGAATAAAGTAGCGCCCCCCCAGCTTCACCGCAACAGGGTTATTGGCAAAAAAATCAAAACTCAACTCACTTTCATCAACACCTGCAGCCTCTGCATAGCCTGTTGATGCGGGCAAACCATCAATTTCTGTTACTTTTCTGTTAGCCGCATCCGCCTCTGTTACTACCAGTCGCCTATCTGTTCCTTCAAAACTTTCTGTTTTAAATAGATAAAAGGGTAGCGAAGTACAAACCAGTGACAATAAAGCACAATTTGTATGAAACTGGCCTTCATAATAGATGTAGGTCTTCTCAAACCGGCCATCATCTGCCGCAGAACCGCCCACTAATGGCAGGCCTGAAAGCACCTCGCTCAACGCCCCCATTACCCGCTCTTCCATATTAGAAAGGCCATCAATCAACAGAAAAGCAAAACCGTTGAACCCCTCGCATGAACCCTCATTACAAGCGGGGGAAGCAGTATTACAAAGCCCCTGGCCCGTCATTTGCTCATAAAGAGACTTATGGGCGAGCCGAACCTGATCACCTGTCAGCCCATCAAGTGGTAACAAAGCTGTTTTTGACTTCAATTTATCAGAACGGATTGTAACCCCTGTAATTGACCCCTCTAGAAAACCTTCTGGGGTAATTTCACCTGCAGTTGTGCAACCAATTAGAGGAATATCAACAAACTTCTCGGCCAGCGCCTTTTCAAGAAGCGCTATATCGTAATTGGGGGAACAATAAAAAACGGCAAATGTAACATCGGGTTGGTAAATGGCTTCGTAAAGCTCCTGAACAGCCTCCGCTGGATCGGCTTTTTGTGACACACCTGTTTTGATTACAGGATCGTTCTGGATCATCCTCGTTTCTCCCTTTAACCGCCAATTAACCTCTAGCCTTGCCATTCTTTATTACTAGCTATCGGAGTATAGAAGAGCCCCTGACTTTCACCAAGTTAATGACTTTTTAGGTAGTTGTACCAACATCTATTTCCGACTATATTAGTAAGTCTCTAATGACAGGCGCTAGCCAAAGGCGATTTATTATGACTCACGAACTCCCCGCTTTACCCTATGCAGGAAATGCTCTGGAACCCTATATATCAGCTGAAACACTCGAGTTCCATCACGGCAAGCATCACGCGACTTACGTCACAAAGCTGAATGGTCTAATTCCCGGCACCGAGTTTGAAAATGCTACGTTGGAAGAAATCATAACAAAATCGGCCGCTGGCCCGATTTTCAACAATGCCGCGCAAATCTGGAATCACTCTTTCTACTGGAACTGTTTAGGCCCCAATAGCGGTGGTGAACCGACGGGTCCACTGGCTGATGCAATTAACGCCGCATTTGGCTCTTTTGATGCCTTTAAAGCTGAAATGACCGACAAGTCAGTTAATCTTTTTGGCTCTGGCTGGTCCTGGTTAGTTAAAGACAATGCGGGTAATCTTTCTATCGTTCAAACATCTAATGCGGGATGTCCTCTCACGGATGGACTGACACCACTTCTAACCTGTGATGTCTGGGAACACGCCTATTACATCGATTGCCGGAATGCACGCCCCAAATATATGGAAAACTTCTGGAATCTGCTTAACTGGGATTTTGTTGCCTCCAATCTGTAGGGGTAGAACACCCCCTCGTTAGAAAAATGGCGATTTAGTGTTAGTTGCCTTAGCCTGAGCTTCGGCAACTAACACACTTAAAAAGACGGGGTTCTTTAGCTTTTCCTGTTTTCCAGGACTCGGCGAAAGGTATCGGGATTTTTTATGTGCGTAAGTTCACCCGGGCGAGGGAAATGCTTATCCTGAAGGCGTGATAACCAAAACCGAAGTGCGCCCGCCCGCAACATAACGGGCCATAGGGTTTTCTCTTCCTCAGTTAAAGGGCGAATCTCACTATAGCCAGCAAGTAATCCCTCAAGCTTTTCTGGATGAAGAGAACCATCATCCTCCCCACACCAGTCATTGACCGCCACGGCCAAATCATAGATAAGCACATCATTGCAGGCGTAATAAAAGTCAATCAAACCGTACAATTTCTCACCAACAAATAGCGCGTTATCACGAAAAAGATCTGCATGAATAACACCTTTAGGAAGATGGGCGCTTCGAAATTGATCCTGAAAATGAAGCTCTTCTTTGAGGAGAGTACTCTCTGTTGATGTTAAGTAGCCATTAAGCCGCTGCGCTGTCTGATGCCACCATTCTGGGCCTCGCTCATTATTGCGTTGAAACGAAAAGTCCTGTCCTGCCAGGTGCATTTTCGCCATCGTCGATCCAATTTCATAACATTGGGTAACTGTCGAAATGGTAACGCCTTTCCCTTCCAGTTTATTAACGAGCGTTGCCGGTTTGCCATTCAGCTCCCTAAGAAAGCATTTATTGTCGTCCGGTTGAGGGTGAGCACTGGGAATTTTATGCTCCGCAAGGTAAGCCATTAGCTCAAGAAAGTAAGGGAGTTCCTGGCTGTTAAGTGATTCAAATAGCGTTAGAACGAACTCACCCTGCGTAGTCGTCACAAAGTAATTGGTATTCTCAATGCCATCACTGATCCCATGAAAATCAATCAGGTTACCTAAAGAATAGTGTGTTAAAAATGTTTCAAGCTGCTTTCTTTCAACGACGGTATAGACGGACATAACTCTGTAAATGCGTGGGAATAATTACCAGCTGTGTAGCAGCCATTGAGGGACATTAAGCTCTTTATCAAGATCGTTATAACGTGTCTCCATATTTCCATCACCATCATGGTCAACGAGATAATAAGCCGGTCCTGAGCTAGGAACAATTTTCACCATATAAATAGATCCATTGACCCGGTGCTCATGGATTATCTCTCCATCATCACCCCGTTTGATGGTAATTTCAGGTTCCAGACTTTCTCCGCTTTGAACCGCTAGGGGAATCGTCGGCAGCTCAAGCTCAGGTTCCAGA
>QNFJ01000231.1 GCA_003646305.1 Gammaproteobacteria bacterium
CCATTTTTATTGCGAGTGTCCGGTCTTCTTTCTGGTAGGTCTGACGTAGTGTAAGAGCCAAATCTCGGGCAACTTTAACCACTGCTTGCGTGATTTGTAGCAGAGCTGACTATCGGGATGGGAAGATGATGTTTTTCTCTTCGGCTTTGGCTTCCTGCATCGCTCTACCTCCTGCATCCATGCAGTCGTGTACGGTGGCATCCATCACCACTCGCTGAAGGCTTGTCTTGCTGATTGCTCCGCCAGATAACCCCGCATTGATCGTTGCGGCCAACAGCCATTCACAACCGGCTTCTCCAAGCCTTTTACGCCAACGGGTTCAGCTGGATGGTCACAGGGAAACGGGTGTTGGAAGAAATTCTCTCCCGTAAAATGCTGCCAATAGGGATTTTGTATCCAGCGCTCAACCACCGCTTCATCTGAGAGTTTTTCGGCATGTTGCAGGCAAATCAATCCGGCAACTAGTCGGGTGGGTAATGCCGGCGCCCCTTCATCACTAAAATTTGGGGCTATTTCTGCATCAAGCTGTTGCCAGTCAATCAGCTCAGATAAACCACAAAGTGGATGACTCAGGTCAATCAAATCTGTCAGACGGATTTTGAATAGTTCGTTTTGAGGCTATGACTCAATATTACCTTGCTCCATTAACACCCTGAATCTTTATAACAAGGTTTTCCTTCTTTTCTTGCATAACAGCTCCTTCATGGAGGTTCTTTCCCTTTGCCAGCCTACTTGGCAACCACCACTGTTACTAAAAAAGCATTTGCGCCACATTTCTAATAAATATTTTTCAGGCATAAAAAAACGGGGCCGTTAAGGCCCCGTTTTGGTACTACTCGATATCAAACTTATTCGGCGTGAAAACTAACACGACGGTTTTCTTGACGTCCTTCTTCTGTTTCGTTGTCTGCTATTGGCTTATCTTCACCATAACCGACAGCCGTCATATTTTTAGCACCAATACCTTCGCTAATGACATGGTTAAGAACTGCTTCTGCACGTCTCTGTGATAAAGCCTGATTGTACTCAGCAGAACCGATCGAATCTGTATGGCCTTCAATTGTGATCAGGTCACCATCATCACGATATTTAAGTCTGGCAATATCATCTTCCAATGCCGCTTTACCTGCTTCAGTCATTTCTGCTGAATCAAAGGCGAAGTTCACATCATTAAGAACCAGATCATTTACACAACCAAGTTTATTGACTTCAGCGCCTTCAGGTGAATTTGGGCAGTGATCTTTGTAATCTGCATAGCCATCGCCATCTGTATCCAGAGCACATCCGTTCACATCAACTTCAGTACCTGCGGGAGTCATCGGGCACTGGTCTTTAGCATCTACAACACCATCACCATCTGCGTCTAACTCACAACCTAGAGCGTCTACTTCAGCGCCTAATGTTGAACTCGGGCATTGATCTTCGCTATCTGAAACTCCATCACCGTCAACATCGCCATCGGTATGTAGTAATGCGCAAACTGTTGCACCAACTATAGCACCACCTAATGCACCAGCGTAGGCATAATCTTCATCTTGCTGGTATGTTGCCACACCACCTGCAGCCGCGCCCGCAATAGCGCATGTTATTGGATCGTTATACCAGCTTTTTGTTGCACAGCCAGTTGTTAAAAATGCAATGGCGCCTATCCCTACCAATGCTTTTATTGTTTTAGTCATATCAAATTGCTCCCGGGTTAATTTTCTACAGAAATCGTTGACTTAAAGAATACATGTAATTCAATTTAAACGCGTCCATTTTAGCACTCTTTCGGAAGAATACAACACCGATTTAAAAAGATACAACATCGGTTTTCATCAAATACGCAGCTCCCTCCGCTAATATTGGATCCAAACACCAAAAAACGTTTATGTTCAATCTAGTAAGTGTGTTTACAACACACTATCAGCGCCGGATGGGCTTTAGAAAATCTAAGCTGACAAATCCCTCTTAGTTATCCAGTCATAGCGCAAAAAAGCGGATAATTTATCGGCCTTTCTTCGTTATCCTGAGGCTATTCGGAGAGTAATTTACACCACCAGCTCGATTGAGACAGTGCATCGACATTTTCGTAAACTGACTAAAACAAAGGGTGGATTTCCCAATGACAATAGCCTTCTCTAATATTGGGCATAGCAAGAAACAGACAATGCTCATTCAAAACTGGAAGCTGTCCTTATCTTCAACAGCCCCACTCTTATCCTTTTACGACAAGTTTATTCCCTATTCATACTGGAAAATATCCATAGACTCTGCCAGGTTATCAATCTGATTAAAACAGATCTGAATAGCCAGGCGAGTCTTACCCAGTATAATTAAAGTTCTTGAATAGTCCGGTCATTTGAATTCAGAAACTGGAAAAAGGCTGAAACCGACTAGCCCTTACCATCCGCTGTCTCACGCAAGATAAATTTCTGAATCTTACCCGTTGAGGTTTTGGGAAGTTCTCCAAAGATCACATCATGCGGAACTTTATAACGCGCCATATTTTCTCGGCAAAAACGGATAATTTCCATTTTAGTCGTCCCCTCAAACCCCTCTTTAAGCCCCACAAATGCACAGGGCGTCTCACCCCATTTTTTACTCTGTTTGGCAACAACTGCCGCTTCAAAAACTGCCGGATGACGATAAAGCACACCCTCAACCTCAAGTGTGGAGATATTTTCTCCTCCTGAAATCACCAGATCTTTTGAGCGGTCTTTTATATCAATGTAGCCATCAGGATGCCACACCGCCAGATCACCCGAATGAAACCAACCACCTTGAAAAGCTTTTTCATTTGCTGAAGGGTTTTTCAGATAGCCTTTCATGACATTATTGCCACGCATAAAGACCTCTCCCATTGTTTCACCATCCATAGGAACCGGTTCGAGCGTCTCGGGGTCAGCCACCATTTGCCCTTCAAGCATCGGCCCGTTAACCCCCTGGCGAGCACGCAAAATCGCTTGCTCCTGAGCTGTTTTTTCATCCCATTCATCATGCCATTCGCATAGAGAGCACGGGCCATAAGTTTCTGTCAATCCGTAAACATGAGTAATATTGAAACCTATTCTCTCCATTCCTTCGATAACCACAGCCGGTGGCGCTGCCCCCGCTGTCATCACATTCACTTTATGATTAATCCCTTGTCTGTTTTCCTCTCGGCTATTCAACAGCATATTTAAGACAATGGGCGCACCACAAAAATGGCTCACTTCGCTATCTCGAATCGCATCAAAAATATCGATTGCGATTACTTTGCGCAGACAAACATTCACACCCGCCTGCAACGCAACGGTCCAGGGAAAACACCAGCCATTACAGTGAAACATCGGTAGCGTCCAAAGATAACGGGCGTGTTTGGGCATCTCCCACGAAATCACATTACTCGCTGCATTCAGATAGGCACCGCGGTGATGGTAGACAACCCCTTTGGGGTCTCCTGTTGTACCCGAGGTGTAGTTCAGGGTAATCGCCTCCCACTCATCTTCTGGAAGTGACCACTCAAAATCGGTCGATCCCTCTTCAAGAAAAGACTCATAGTTCTTTTCACCGATTAACTCACCTTCAGGATAGAGCGGATCATCGAGATCAATCACTATGATCTCGTGGTCAACCATCGGTAATGCGGCCTTAATCACCGCAGCAAACTCCCCATCTGTGAAGATGATTTTGCTCTCCGCATGATTGAGCATAAAAGCGATATTCTCAGCATCGAGGCGAATATTAATTGCATGCAGAATCGCACCTGACATCGGCACACCGAAATGGGCTTCAAAAAGTGAAGGAATATTCGGCGCGATAAAAGAGACCGCATCACCCTTTCCAATACCCCTTTTCTGGAGTGCCGAAGCCAA
>QNFJ01000232.1 GCA_003646305.1 Gammaproteobacteria bacterium
TGTGGATTGCAGATAAACCTTAGTCGGTTACACTATCTTGCATATAACCACTTGATTAAGAAAGATAAAGCCGCTTTTTGCTTCAGAAAAACTGGAGCTGAAGTGGTGCTTTTTCTGTTGGTTTGCGTTTTTTTCCATAATAAACTTCTATTTTCCCAAACTGCTTATCGGTGATTTTAATGATCCGCACCTCTCCATCATCAGGCAACTGGCTTTTAATTCGCTTGGCATGAACTTGATCATTCTCGTCACTACTACTATGCCGCATATAGACCGAATATTGCATCATAGCAAAACCATCTTGGAGAAGAAGCTTTCTGAACCGGGTGTACTCTTTTCTTGCCGCTTTGGTATCGGTTGGCAAATCGAATAGCACCACTATCCACATCGTCTGCAAACCACCAAAAGTCACCCCAATACTCTACTGTTTTGTTCAGGGTAATAAATATCCTTTTCTTCTCTATTGTAGCAACGCTTTAGGTTGGCCATTAAGTAATGTGTCGCCACCATAAAAGGCATTTTTTTACCTGCATATATAACGGTTTGACTGAGCAAGGCCAACAACTCTTGCTTGCTTTGCCGATTTATTTCCAGCAATTCTTTCTCAGCCAGCTTAAAAACCAAAAAGTCCACCCATGGCCTAAAGGGTTCCATTAAGTCATCTGCCAAGCAAAGTGAGTTATATTGGTTTCGGTGAAATAGCCCTAATGTTGGATGCAAGCCCGCCCCACAAATGCTTCTGGCTACCATTGCCCTCACAATGGCATAACCATAATTGAGTAGGCTATTTATTCCAGATAGGTCGATATCTCGCCTAAAATCAGCACCAAAAAGCAACTTCCAGTAGGCCTGAGCCGCTACCGCCTCACAATTTCCAGTGTCACCCGTCTTTACCGTTTTTGAAAGATAGTTTAGTCGGGTAGTGTCCTTACCGAGCAAACTTAATGTGACTGCTTGCTCCCTTATTTTTTGCTGAACAATTTGTTGCCACAACCGCTTACGGATTGGTTCAGTAATCGATACTTGTTCCCGAAGAATTTTACTATGGAGAGTATGTCCTTCGGCAAGGGGCAAAATAGTCGAATAAGGCAGATGCTTTTCATCGCAAAAAACAATGATAGCCTTGTTCCTTTGGCAGGCAATAATAACCTGCTGCGTTAACACTACAGCGGGGTTTTGTAAGATCAACGCCCCCAAATCTTCAATTGAAACTCGCCCGACCGTCACACCTTGTTGATCAATAAGCAATTGATTGTTTTTCAAATGCAGATAAGCTGCATCGCTAACATCAATTACCCGCTTGATCATCAGAAAATATACCGATCACATTCATTTTATGAAGCATTAAACCATGCCTTTCAATACTGTCACCACTAATACCCACATATAGCTCTTCCTGCTTATTTTTCAGAGTCGAGGCCGTGTTCTTTCGTAAGACAAACCTATTACTTCCGGCATCAAGTTTTTGAATACGGTAGAACTCTCGCTCGCCACTCACAAAAGCGACACTCACAAGATCATTAATATGCAAAGCCATCACAAATTGCCATTTTTCTCCATGATCGACTCTTATAATCTGCTGCTTACCTCCAATAGGATTTAGGTGGCTTTGTATCCCTTTTGCTCGGTGACTAGCCTGCATCATGGTGACAAATTCACCTTTATATTTTTTTGTTACTCTATTTTGAACTATTTCTACATGGTGCATATTCCCATAAGCCATCCATTTAAATATCTCACCAGAGCTGTTTCTAACGCCAAATTTACTACCTTTTAATTTTTCTTCTGTTGTTTTTGACTGCAGCAGTCGAACACGCTTTATCGGGGTTATGCCATCTTTATGGTAAACCGTAACGCCATCCGCAAATGCCTTTTTAGGGTCATTGTTATAATTAGCCAGGTGTCCTAAAACAAGCGACCTTATGGTCTCATCAACAATCTTGAGCGCATTTTTCTCTTTAAAATCAGTGGAAGTTTTTGCGGTAAACCAGACCACCATGCCGCTCAATAAATCCCGCCCCCGTCTCTTCATGCAGACCACCAGAAAGCTTACGTTGCGGAGCATGAGAAATAATGGTGTGTTTAAGCCTCTCATTAAGCTCGTCACGAATATGGGGGTAAGGGGGAGCAATTTTAAGCTTATTCCTCTGAATCTCTGCAACTGCTTTTTTGTATAGACTTCTCGAGGTGGCGGCAATCACCACCGCATCAATAGCATGATGGCGATGGTCTGTTCGCTCTTTCTTGTCGGTTTCGCCAATCAGGTCATTAAAACCCCATTGGTGTCGTACCTGAGAGACAACATAACCCTTTGTTACCGATACATCACAACCAAGCTGGCTAACATATTCAAGCGCAAGCTTAGAGATATATCGTGTGTCATTAAGCTGTGAGGAAATGAAATCACGCTGACTCAACTCGGTTTCAGTTTGATAAAATCGGCTAACTTTTGACTCTAGCCCTTTCCAGTGACTAATAGCCGCTGTAATTTGACCCCACTTTTCTTCATTCCCTCCCCAGGCATCTTTTGGGGTTCGATCTCCTTTCGTTCGGTTTTCTGCTGTAAAGCAGATCACCTTATTCATATAAGAGTTATCCAGTGACTTTTTGAAGGGCAGAATGTGATCTATTTCAACTTCAGCCGTAAAGAGGCCATTGAGGGGGATCACTTTATTGCTATACGCGCACCGTTTGTCTTGCTCCTGCCATAGTCTGTATTTTATTTTATCATCATGATTTGGGTAATTACCCAAATTTAAAGAGCGGTATGCTGTAACAGCCGCCTCATTTTCTTTCTTATTCTTGTTCTGCCTAGCCTCATTTTCCTTGTAACGCTTGGTATTCATCTCAAGGTCTCGCGCCATTTCAATGCGGATAGAAGTAGGCTTTCCATATTGCTTGATGATTGCGTTAATAACCCGCTTCAACTCATGCAAGCCTTTATTAACTATCGGGTTTGCTGTTACAGGTGGTGCGTTTAGCTTTTCTTGAGGATCAATTTCTTCAATTTCATAGCCATAACCTGCTTTCTTACGAGCATCTGAATAAATATCTCCCTGCTTGAGAAAAGGGAGGAGTTTATTAATTGCCTTTAAAGAGAGATTACTATGTCCCGGTTCAAATTCCAGCAGACAAAGCTGCAAAGCTTGAGATTGATGCAGCTTCCAGCAGCCGATTAACCTTGTCTTTAGAGCTGATTTTTTCTTTATAGAGAGTAAATCCTCGACTAATTCAGAACGCTGATCCTCAGAGTAGTTATCCCAAACCGCCCCTAAAACAGAGCGAACCTCACAAGCGGTAGTGTTCCCTTTAAGGTTTTTTGCCTCCAAGTTGAACTTGGTTAATTTGTCCACCCCCAGCAATTTCTTTAAGGCGGTAACCGTAATCTTTTCGTGGCACTCAAAATAGCCAATAAGTTTTTGTCTATTTTCTTCACTAATCTTTAACCATTGATCAGTATATCGCTCAAAATATTCTAGATTGTTCACATCTTGTAGATACCTAAACTTCTGCACTTCCAGCCTAGCAGTCGCTGCACGGTATTTTGTCGGCTCTAGTGAACAGCGCCCAATTCTATCTTTCTTTAATTTTAGTGGGCGCTGATAAAAAATGATCTTTTTAATGCCCTGATTGTCTGCCATGAAGTCATCGGGAAGCCGACTAAAATAATTCTTCTGCTCGTGCCAAATCTGCGCCAACTCATCCTGATACATTTTTCTGTCGGTACGGAGGTGACCTCCGTCATGGCTCCGATTTCGCTTACACTTTCCCCGCTCAAGCTGGTGTAGATGCTCTCCTAATGTTCTTGTGCCAGATTCTTTAA
>QNFJ01000233.1 GCA_003646305.1 Gammaproteobacteria bacterium
GTATAAGATGACATGTTAAATCTCCTTTAGGTTTAAATTAAAAATAGTTACGCTAATAAAGCTACAAATATTCGTAAGCAGGTACGGTTAAGAAATCAACCAGCTCTTCGGATGTAGTGAAGCGATCCATGATTTTTGCTGCTTCATCAAAGCGGCCCGCGTTAAAGCGCTCTTCGCCGACTTCACCTTTAATCGTATCCATCTCTTCGTTCATAAATTCACGGAACAGCTCAACGGTGATTTTCTTGCCGTTGCTTAAATCTTTACCGTGGTGAATCCACTGCCAGATAGATGAACGTGAAATTTCAGCCGTTGCCGCATCTTCCATCAAGCCGTAGATAGGCACACAACCGTTGCCTTGAATCCATGCTTCAAGATACTGCACAGCAATACGGATGTTGGCGCGCATACCTTCTTCGGTTCTCTCGCCTTCACAAGGCTCAAGCAATTCAGCCGCAGTGACTTCCGCATCATCAGCGCGTGATACGCTCATCTGATTTGCATTGCCTTCACCGATGTATTCATCTAAAACAGCCATCGCCGTATCGGCTAAACCGGGGTGTGCAACCCATGTACCATCATGACCATTTTGTGCCTCTAGTGTTTTATCACCGATAACACGTTTTAGAACGGCCGCATTTTCTTCTGGATCTTTTGAAGGAATAAATGCTGCCATTCCTCCCATCGCTAACGCACCCCGTTTATGGCAAGTCTTAATCAACAGGCGAGAGTAAGCACTTAGGAAAGGCTTATTCATTGTGACCGCTTGGCGATCTGGAAGAACGCGATCTGGGAAGTTTTTAAGTGTTTTAATGTAG
Organism: Gammaproteobacteria bacterium; assembly: GCA_003646305.1. Taxonomy (GTDB): domain Bacteria; phylum Pseudomonadota; class Gammaproteobacteria; order Methylococcales; family UBA2780; genus UBA2780. The sequence goes on from QNFJ01000233.1 coordinate 819, forward strand.
CTAAAAATGTAATCCCAACGGCCACAATTTAGCGCCACAATGTGATCACGGAATTCATGCAGAATTTCGTCCATTTCAAACACAGCAGGCAAAGTCTCAATCAAAACTGTCGCTTTAACTGTGCCACGTTCAATTCCAACTAAATCTTCAGCTTTATCCATTAAGTCTGCCCACCAGCGCGCTTCTTTGTGCGATTGCAGCTTTGGAACGTAGAAATAAGGGCCAGAACCTTTTGCCAATAACGCTTTGTAGTTATGGAAAAAATAGTAACCGAAATCAACGATTGCACCCGGCACTTTCTGCCCATCAATCGTGATGTTTTTTTCTGGAAGGTGAAGACCACGCGCACGACAGATGAGAACAACCGAATCATCTTTTACTTCGTAGTGCTTACCTTTAATAGGGTCATCAAAAGTGATGGTGCCATTGACCGCATCACGCATGTTGATCTGGCCTTGAGCAACCTTATCCCAGCTCGGCGCCAATGAATCTTCAAAATCAGCCATGAATACTTTTACATTGGCATTCAATGCATTGATGATCATTTTACGATCAACAGGGCCGGTAATTTCAACACGGCGATCAAGCAGATCTGAAGGGATGCCTTTAATTGACCAGTCGCCTTCACGAATGGCTTTCGTTTCTGGTAAGAAATCGGGAAGCGCTCCACCATCAATCTCAGCCTGGCGAACTTTACGCGCCTTGAGTAGCACACCAACACGGGGCGCAAAAGCCTTAGCCAGCTCAGCAACAAATGCATTCGCTTCTGGAGTAAAAATCTCTTTATATTCGGGTGTCATTTCACCCAGGAATTTCAATTCTGATGTCGACATAATCTGACCTCTAATCATATAAACAGGCCGCTTATAAACAGCCCCACTTAATGTTGCAGTGCAATTTTAACCTTTTTTTATTATTTAACAAGACAACCGATCTTATCTTTAGTATTGTTTTTTTAAATAGTAGAGTGAGAAAATGACTAAAAAACAAGCAAGTTCCTTTTATAAGCAGAACCGCCTCAAACAGTTGCGCGCATTCTGTGTGGCCGCAGAAACAGGTAGTTTCTCAAAAGCTGCTGATTTGCTTGATCTCACACAGCCCTCGATCTCGCTACAGATTCAGTCACTCGAGAAAGAGCTGGGTATCAAACTTTTTCATCGAAATGGCCCAAAAATTGGCCTAACAGAGATGGGTAAAGAGCTATTCCCCATTGCGCAACCACTGATTGAACAGATCGACACACTCCCTTCTATCTTTGCTAACCACTTGAGACAGGATGAAGAAACCGAACTCAATATTGCGGCTGGAGAATCAACCATTCTCTATATCCTGCCTACCGTTATCGAAAAATTTAAAAAAGCACACCCCAATGTCACCATTAAACTCCATAATGAAACCGGTAAAAATAGCCTGAGTCTTCTACGCGAAAATAGTGCCGAATTTGCCGTCGGAACAATCCGTGATATTCCGGGTGATATTCAATACAAAGGAATCTATAATTTTGCGCCTGTTTTAATTCTGCCTTACGGACATCCGCTCGCATTAGAAAAAGACATCACTCTAAGTCAGATCAGCAAATACGAACTGATTATCCCTCCGCGCCATTTCAGCACCTGGACCATCGTTGAAAGTGTTTTTAACGAACATAATATTCCATACAAAGTCTCTCTCGAAGCGGGGAGCTGGGAAGTCATCAAAAAATACGTTGAACTAGGCCTTGGTATATCTATTGTCACCAGCGTTTGCCTGACCGGCAATGAAAGGCTTATCACCCGCCCCTTGCCCGGCTTTTTTCTAAACAGAAACTATGGTGTCCTTCTACTAAAAGGAAAATCGTTAACACCCGCAGCCCGTCACTTCATTGAAATTATGGAGCCGCAGTTTTTCCACTCTACTAGTTAATCGCCTTAAGTTACCTTCAAATCAAGGGGTCAGCCAGCTTGATTTGTACACCAAATCAAGCTGGCTGACCCCTTGATTTTTGATTTGTATATACGTTACTTTTTCACACTAACCCCTCATTCTTTTCCTTCGCGTCTTTGCACCCTAGCGGCTTAGCGTTAATTCTTTTCTCGAAATATCATGGAGTCCTCAAACTAAATCCCGCTGAGCCCTTCAAATTATTCCGCACCAAACATAAACATTAAACCTATCCCTTCATTGTTAATGACAACACGGTTTTCGATGGTAGAGGACTTTCACCTCATTAGTTCACGTCCATGCTGGGCGCACATAAGGCGCTACATCTGACTGTAAAAATCACCACTCCTATTGTCGCTCAACTTTACAGCAGCTGAGCTTGGCCGTTAGATTGCAAAAGGCACACATTGTGCTAGAATTGCTTTATGAAACATTTTGCATGGAACTTCGAGAAAAATCTCGAATTAATAGAAACTCGAAATATATCATTTGAAAGAGTTGTGTCTAATATCGAGAAACATGGCTATTTGGATCTTATATCTCATCCAAATAAAGAAAAGTATCCTAATCAGAAAGTATTCATTATTGACATAGAAAATTATGCTTACCTTGCACCCTTTATTGAAACTGACGCAGGGTATTTTTTGAAGACCATAATTCCTAGTCGCAAAGCAATGAAAAAATATATTGAGGTAAGGTTATGAGCCAGAATTTAAACAATGAAGAAAAAGAACTTTTAGAGTCCTATGAAAATGACGAATGGGTTTCAATTTCTGAAGATGTAAATAAATATAAAGCTGCCGCAAAAAATACTTTTAAAAAAAATAAACGGGTTAATATTCGTATTTCAGAAGTAGATTTAGAGTTGCTACAAGAAAGAGCATTAATTGAAGGGTTACCTTATCAAACACTTATGTCTAGCGTTCTACATAAATATGTAACAGGTAGGCTGTCATCAAATATATAACGAATAAGGTTAGATCGTGATTGCCGCGCAGCGGTAAGCCACGATCTGAACCGTTTGTTGGACAAGCCCGGCGTCTGTTTTGCCTCGATGGCATGGCTATGAAGATAGCTTTTGATA
>QNFJ01000234.1 GCA_003646305.1 Gammaproteobacteria bacterium
AATTTAATCTTTCAAAATAAGTTTGTCATTTTCAGTATAGGCCAGTAGCTCAATTGGCAGAGCAGCGGTCTCCAAAACCGCAGGTTGGGGGTTCGATTCCCTCCTGGCCTGCCACTGTACTGCAGGTGGTGGGCTTTTTTGATGGTTAGATATAGAGCATATTATTAATGAGTGATAATACTGAGTCATCTAGTTCGGCGCTTGATACCGTAAAACTTTCCTTTGCGGTTTTGCTGCTTGCGGGAAGTGTTGCTGCCTTTTATTTGTTGGGCGATCAAGCTTTTCTAGTGAGGTTGGGTGCGCTGGTTGCACTTATCCTGGTTGCGTTGGGTGCTGTTTTTACAACTTCAACCGGCCGCAATATTTGGGGTTTTTTGGTGGGTGCTCGAACAGAGGTTCGCAAGGTTGTTTGGCCTACCCGGCAAGAAACGATGCAGACAACACTGGTTGTCATCGTTGTGGTATTTATTGTTGGCTTGATTCTCTGGTTGCTTGATATGTCCCTTGTATGGGGAATTCAGCTTGTAACAGGTCAGGGAGGTTAGCCTTATGTCATTACGCTGGTTTGTGGTTCAGGCCTATTCGAATTTCGAAAATCAGGTTAAGCGCTCTCTTGAAGAGCGGATCTCTCGTTGTGGCATGGAAGATAAGTTTGGAAAGATTCTTGTCCCAACTGAAGAAGTTGTTGAGATGAGAAAAGGCGAGCAGAGAAGAAGTGAGCGTAAATTTTTTCCAGGTTATGTACTTGTTCAGATGGAGCTGACTGACGAGACATGGCATCTGGTCAAGAGTGCGCCTAAAGTGCTGGGCTTTATCGGTGGTAAGGCGGACAGGCCCGCGCCGATTACAGATAAAGAGGCGGATTTAATCCTCGATCGAGTCGAGGAGGGCGTTAATAAACCGAAGCCTAAAGTATTGTTTGAGGTTGGTCAGGTTATACGCGTTATTGATGGGCCTTTTAATGACTTTAGCGGTGTGGTCGAAGAAGTCAACTACGAGAAAAGCAAACTAAAAGTTTCTGTATTGATCTTTGGTCGCTCAACACCGGTTGAACTTGGATTTGGTCAGGTCGAGAAGGCTTAAAATTTTTTGTAAACAGGGGAGCCGGAAGGCGCTTGCACCCATTTAGGAGTTGTAAAGATGGCGAAAAAAGTTGAGGCGTATATCAAGCTTCAGGTTAAAGCGGGAGAGGCGAATCCAAGTCCTCCAGTGGGTCCTGCGCTTGGTCAGCATGGCGTAAATATCATGGAGTTCTGTAAAGCATTTAATGCGCAGACCCAGAAGCTTGAAAAAGGGATGCCAATCCCCGTTGTGATTTCTGTGTACAGCGATCGTAGCTTTACCTTTATCACCAAAACACCACCAGCCTCTGTGTTGCTGAAAAAAGCGGCAGGAATCAAGAGTGGTAGTGGTACACCGAATACAAAGAAAGTCGGTACAGTGACGCGTGAGCAGCTGGAAGAGATTGCTAAAACTAAAGAAGCTGATTTAACTGCGGCAGATATGGATGCGGCGGTACGGACTATTGCTGGCAGCGCCCGAAGTATGGGTCTTGATGTGGAGGGTCTGTAATGGCTAAGTTATCTAAACGAGCAAAACTGATTGGTGAAAAAGTTGAGCCAGGTAAGGCTTACGCACTTGATGATGCGTTTGGGCTATTGAAAGAGATTGCGTCAGTAAAATTTAATGAGTCTGTTGATGTGAGCGTCAATCTGGGTATCGACCCTCGTAAGTCTGACCAGAATGTTCGTGGTGCAACGGTTCTTCCAAACGGAACAGGCAAGACGGTTCGTGTTGCAGTTTTCACTCAGGGTCCAAATGCTGATGCAGCAAAAGAGGCCGGGGCGGATATTGTTGGTATGGAAGACCTCGCTGAGCAGATTAAAGGTGGTGATCTTAACTTTGATGTTGTTATTGCTTCACCCGATGCAATGCGTGTTGTGGGTCAGCTTGGTCAGATTTTAGGGCCAAGAGGTTTGATGCCTAACCCTAAGGTGGGCACAGTCTCGCCAGATGTTGCAACCGCGGTTAAGAATGCTAAAGCTGGACAGGTGCGTTACCGTACTGAGAAAGGCGGCATTATCCATTGCATAATTGGTAAAGCTGATTTTGATGCGCAGGCATTGCGCGAGAATCTAGAGGCGCTTATGGCTGACCTCAAGAAAGCGAAGCCAACAGGGGCAAAAGGTATCTATTTTAAAAAGGTTACAGTCTCTACAACAATGGGGCCTGGCCTAGTGGTTGATCTGGGATCTATCTCGGCTTAACGCTATAAACTTTGGGTTGTTGCTCTCGCTTTTAGGGGGGGGGTGGCAACCGTCAAAGACCGTAGGGGCGCCTTAGGGTGCTTAATATCCTACGCAGACGGTGAACTCTATCCGCAGGCAGTGGGCTAGAGACCGTATTCATGGCATTCAGAACTTTGAATGTATTAAGTGTTAGCAGGTGCTTTAAAGTGCCTGTGTTAAGTGTAACCGGAGGTAAGTGTGGCACTAAGACTTGAAGACAAGAAGGCGGTTGTTGAAGAGGTTGCAAAAGTTGCAGCTGAAGCGCTTTCTGCTGTTGCAGCAGAATACCGCAGCCTGACAGTTGTTGAGTTGACTGAACTTCGGAAGCGTGCACGTGAATCAGGTGTTTATCTGCGTGTTGTCAAAAATAGTTTGGCAAAAAGAGCAGTAGCGGGAACAGATTTTGAATGTATGCAGGATGGGCTTGTAGGGCCATTATTGCTAGCATTCTCAATTGAAGAGCCTGGTGCTGCTGCGCGTCTCATCAAAGATTTCTCAAAGGAACATAAGAAGCTTGAAACTAAGCTTGTTTCTATTGGGGGTCAGATGTACGACGCGTCAGAGCTTGATCGGCTATCTAAACTGCCTACTTATGAGCAATCTATTAGTATGCTCATGGCAGTTATGAAGGCACCTGTCGAGAAGTTTGTTCAGACTTTGGCAGCGCCTCATACGAAGCTTGTCAGAACTGTTGCAGCTGTACGCGACCAGAAAGAAGCGGCTTAGTCAGCTTTTTATTTAGTTTACCGATATAAAAGATTTAACAGGAGTTATTCCAATGGCAGTATCTAAAGAAGACATTCTTGAAGCAATTTCAGAAATGAGTGTGATGGACGTAGTGGAATTGATTTCCGCTATGGAAGAAAAATTTGGCGTAACAGCAGCAGCAGCTGTTGCTGCAGCGCCAGCAGCAGGCGGTGACGCAGCAGCAGAGGAAGAGCAGACTGAGTTTGATGTCATCCTTACAGGTGCGGGTTCAAACAAAATTTCAGCGATTAAAGCAGTACGTGCTATCACTGGTCTTGGTCTTAAAGAAGCAAAAGGCGCAGTTGAAGGTGTACCTACACCGATTAAAGAAGCTGTTAGCAAAGATGAAGCTGAAGATGTTAAAAAGCAGCTTGAAGAAGCTGGCGCTACTGTCGAGATTAAATAATCTTGATAAAGCAGTAATAGCAGTATCTGTAGTACAGGGCTGGTGGCCATTGAGCCACCGGCCCTTTGATGCTTGTGGTAACTGGCTTGTTGGTTTGATAGACAGCAAGCGGTTGCTCCCAATTTAGATTTGTAACGAGGTAAGGAACCGATATGGCCTACTCTTTTACCGAAAAGAAGCGCATACGTAATAATTTTGGTAAACGTCTGGAAGTTCTGGATGTACCCTATCTTTTAGCGACGCAGCTTGATTCTTATGCACGGTTTTTGCAGGAAGATCTCGCTATTAAAGATCGGAGCGATATCGGGCTTCATGCGGCGTTCAGCTCCGTCTTTCCGATTGAGAGTCACTCTGGGTATGCGGTGCTCGAATATGT
>QNFJ01000235.1 GCA_003646305.1 Gammaproteobacteria bacterium
ACCATAAAAGCTATTCTTGACTCCCCTGAAATGCAAATTGATGCTTTTCTTGCACCAGGGCATGTGAGCATGGTTATCGGTGAGCGTCCTTTTGACTTTGTTGCCAATACTTATAACAAACCCATCGTTATCACAGGGTTTGAACCACTAGACATCTTGCAATCCATTTGGATGGTTTTAAAACAACTTGCTGACAAGCGTTGTACTGTAGAAAATCAATACTCACGTATTGTTCCACCTGATGGAAACGCTGCAGGGCTTGCGGCCATTGATGCCGTTTTCGAAATTCGAGAGTTTTTTGAATGGCGTGGACTCGGCTCTATTGATCACTCCGGTGTGAAAATGAAAGATGCCTTTCGTCAGTTTGATGCCGAAATAAAGTTTACGTTGCCGAATTTAAAAATCGCCGACCCAAAATCATGTCAATGCGGTGAGGTTCTCAAAGGTGTCATTCGCCCTTGGGAATGTAAAATTTTCGGTTCCACATGCACACCAGAAACACCAATGGGGGCACTAATGGTCTCATCAGAAGGCGCGTGTGCGGCGTATTATAACTTCGGAAATCTGCCAGAATTGCTCGCCAAACGGTCAAAAAATATCGAAGGTGATGCGGCATGAGTTCCGCTAAGCCACTTAGAAAACTAAATTCAAGTGTTACCAGTATTACCTTAGCGCATGGCAGCGGCGGCAAAGCCATGCGCGATTTAATCGAAGACGTTTTTGTCGCCGGTTTTGCCAATGAACATTTATCATTACTAGAAGATCAGGCACGGTTTGACTTATCCACTTTAACGGCCGTAGGCGACCGTTTAGCGATGACGACGGACTCCTATGTCGTCGACCCTTTGTTTTTCCCCGGCGGTGACATTGGAAAACTAGCTGTCACAGGGACTGTTAATGACCTTGCTGTTGGTGGCGCCAAACCACTTTATTTAACCTGCGGCATGATTATCGAAGAAGGGTTCCCTATCGATGAACTTAGGCGCATTGTAAGCTCCATGAAAAAAACAGCTGATGAAGCAGGTGTAACCATTGTCACTGGAGACACGAAAGTTGTTCATAGAGGCGCTGCAGACAAACTATTTATTAATACCGCTGGTGTTGGCGTTATACCTAACAACATCAACATAACTGCTAATCGCGCTAAACCTGGCGATGTCGTCATTTTAAATGGTTATATCGGTGATCACGGCGCAGCAATTGTCGATGCACGTGGTGATATGTCATTAGAGAACACCATTGAATCCGATTGCACGACGCTCAATACATTAATTAGCAGTATGCTTGACGTCTGCCCAGATATTCATTGTATGCGTGATGCTACTCGCGGCGGCATTGCCACCGTATTAAATGAGTTTGCTGAATCCAGCGATGTAGGCATTACCATTCAAGAAGACGCCATTCCTGTACGTGCAGAAGTTCGAGGCATGTGTGAAATTTTAGGCCTTGACCCACTGTACCTTGCAAACGAAGGTAAGTTGCTTGCCATTGTTCCTGCTGAGCAGGCAGAGACATTACTAACCACTATGCAACAACATCCAGCGGGGCAACATAGTGCCATCATTGGAAAAGTCTCGGAGAAGCCGTCTGGCAGAGTTATTTTACAAACATCCTTCGGTGGGGAGCGCATCGTTGATATGCTGGTTGGCGAACAACTGCCTCGAATCTGCTAATGGACCTTAACTTACTGTTTTTAGGCTTTCTAATCGGCATGCGGCACGCGCTGGAAGCGGATCATGTCGCAGCAGTCGCCAGCTTAGCTACCGGGAATAACGGCTTAAGAGGAACGGTAATGCAAGGTGCTGTTTGGGGCCTTGGCCATACATTGACACTCTTCTTATTCGGTTCGATTGCTTTACTAATTGACGGCATTGTCCCTAATAATATTTCTGCAGCCTTAGAATTTGCAGTTGGTATCATGCTCGTGCTTCTTGGTTTAGATGTTCTCTATCGCTTATACAAAAAACGCATTCACTTTCATGCCCATAAACACGGCAAAGACATCAAACACTTCCATGCTCACGCACATAATAAAGACGAAATCCATAACACCAACGCACATCAGCACGAACACACACAAGCCTTTCCAAAACGAGCACTGCTCATTGGCCTAATGCACGGCATGGCAGGCTCAGCGGCACTAATTATCCTAACAGTCAAAACCGTACAAACACCTACTACCGCATTAATTTATATCTCATTATTTGGCATTGGCTCAATCTTAGGTATGGCAATCCTGTCTTGTATTATTGCCATACCCTTACGTTATTCTTCACATAAACTGACGCATGTATATAACACCTTACATATAGCCATATCCATATGCACCGTCACCATTGGCAGCATGATGGTTAATGACTATTTGCAATTTAATGTATTCCATTAACAATAAATTTAAAAAACCGACCGGATAAAATCACTAATGCCTACTTACGATTACCACTGTAAAACCAACGACCAAATTATTGAAGTCAAACATAGTATGAAAGAAAAACTAAAGACGTGGGGCGAGCTTTGCGGCAAAGCAGGAATAGATATTGGCAACACACCTGCCGAAACAGAAATTTCACGCATCATTACTAAATGCAATGTTAACACTACGGAAGAGCCAATTAAGCTATCGTCAATATTGCCAAAGTAAAAAACAAGACAAACATAATAATATGTAACTATGTCGTATAATTGCAAACACACAATATGTGTTATCGTTATCTTTGAATACTATTTATCAGGTTCCGAAAAGTCATAACCTTAGATTTAGCCTTACCAAAAACAAATAGCATGCTCATCACAGAACCCGTTATCGTTGATATCAATAATAAATTAATGACTGACAATGATATCCGAGCAATCGAAACTGGAGGTGTCCAAGCACCCTGTATTTCATAGGTGATGCTGCATATACAAGTGGAGTGTTATAGATATGCGTGAGCACATAGGCATTGTTGCTGGGAAAGCTAACCTTAATTTATGGAAGTTAAAAGCCTCTCAACCCAACAATTGACTCACTTTAGAAACATAATACAAAGGCAATACCAGAGCTGTTTTATCCTCAATAGAGCCCGTTGAGCCAATCAATTTGACGGTTGTTTTAGGTTTATATCGCTCAACATAGGCCTTTAATGATTTAGCGCGTGTTCGCTTACCGCTTTTCACCTCAACAGGAACAATCGAACCATCGTCACATTTGTACAAAAACTCAACCTCTGCACGAGCATATTCCCATGAATAGGTAGGGCCGACTCCTTGCGCAATTAACTCATTTTGAACAAAGTTCTCAGCAATGTAGCCCTTGTAACTAAATCCCTGATCACGATGCTCCTTGTAAGAGAGGCCAAGCATAAAGCCCAACAACCCTACATCAAACAGAAATAGCTTAAAGATATTGTCTTTAGTCAGTGCTGACAAGGGGGATGATGGCGCGCAGTCTACTGGGTGACAGCGAGATAATAGTCGGCATTTCTCAAGCCAATCAATCGGGCCAAATAACGCTTGATAACGGCTTTTTTTATCAATCACGCCTTTAAACTTAAAACGCTTAACCGAATTATCAATATTTTTAGACAACTGAACCGGAACATTATCGAAAATAGCCTGAATATGTTGCGCAGAAACCTTGTCAGAATACTTACCAAAGTCATGTTCATAACCGGCAAGTAGAGAAGACTGTATTTGAGTGATGGCTTTTGTGCGCTCTAAAATTCCGAGCTTATCGACA
>QNFJ01000236.1 GCA_003646305.1 Gammaproteobacteria bacterium
ACAATCTAATTTAGATTGTCTCCATCGCCCCAAAAGATCCATTCTACCTATAAATAGGTACGAGTTTATTATTCGCTGTGGGTAACTTTATTACGAGTTTTTCGTAATAATAAAGCCGTAAGTAGTAGCCCTTCCTCCACTCACTTCAAATCCTATTTCTTTAATTCACTGACATAATAAGGTCGTATGTTTTCGCATTAACCATGACCTAAATAGACTAACTTTAATAATAAACTCGTAATTAGCAGCACTCCCGAGAGAAGCAAATTGTCTAATGAGGCTGAAGCGATTCAATCTAAATATTCCAACCATCATCCCCCACAAACGCACAGCCTCCCTATAAAATTAGAGCATTTTAGGCTTGCACAGGAATCTGTTAGTTTTTTTAAGCTTCGTTTAATCTCTCATCGCTTAACCTGCCTCTAAAGTCATAGGCGGAGGTAGGTAGCATGAGCAATTCAAATAAAAACTCGATTAAAGTATGGGATCCTCTGATCCGTATTTTTCACTGGTCACTTGTCTTTTTCTTCTTTCTTGCCTTTTTAACTGAAGATGAATGGATGACAGTTCATAGTTATGCGGGCTATAGCGTAGGTTTACTGATTCTATTTCGCCTAATTTGGGGGGTTATCGGTACCCGTCACGCCCGTTTTTCTGATTTCATTAGAACGCCCACGCAAGTCGTCGACTATTTGAAGCAAGTGGTGGATGGCAAATCAAAACGTTACATCGGTCATAACCCAGCAGGCGCGGCTATGGTTGTTGTGCTTCTAATTAGCATCTCATTAACGACTCTCTCAGGTATAGCGTTATACGCTACAGAGGGATTAGGGCCACTTTCAGAGACATTTTTCTCCACATGGTCAGATGATATTCTCGAAGAGGTCCATGAGTTTTTTGCAAACTTCACTCTCTTTATGGTGTTTTTGCATGTCGGAGGGGTTTTATTCAGTAGCCTGTTACATCAAGAGAACCTAATTCGTTCGATGATCACAGGACTGAAGCAGAAAGGAACCAGCGTTCAAGAAATATCGAACAGAGACCCATCATGAAATTAACCTTTAAAAAAGTGATATGGAGCACTGCGATAGCCTTACTGTTCTTCTTCCAAACCATTCGTGCATCAGATGCGATAGACAAGCTGCAGGAGGTCTATCAAAAACAGGGAGCCACCTCTTTTTCTGCTAAGTCTGGAGAACTACTGTGGCACAAAAAATTTAACAACCGTAGCTGCACAACTTGTCATTCAAGTTCTGTCAGATCAGAGGGGCAACATAAGCGAACCGGAAAAGTAATTTTACCTATGGCACCTTCGGTAAATTCAAAAAGACTAACAAATCAGAAGAAGGTTAAGAAATGGTTTTTACGCAACTGCAAGTGGACATTTGGAAGGGTTTGTAGCGCGCAAGAAAAAGGCGATATTTTGCAATGGTTAAAGGAGCAATAAAATGAATAAAGCACGTTGGATATTAGGCACTTTTTTATTAAGCTCGGTAATGGCATTTGGTTTTTTTGGCATCGTAACCGCTTCTGGATTCTCAAGTGAGGATAGCCGAGAGGGTAATGAGTACAGTGGATACCAGAAAATTGGTTCACAGATAACATTCAAACAGGACAATCTCTATAACGAAGAATGTGGCGCATGTCATTTAGCCTATCCTCCTAACCTACTCCCTGTTCAAGGCTGGCAAAATTTAATGGGGGGATTAGAAGATCACTTTGGTGAAAATGCAGAGCTTGATAAGGAGACTTTTGCACACATTAGCAACTATCTTGAACAGAATGGTCTTCAGAGAGGAAAGCCTTCCAAAATGAGCAAAATGCTACGTAATATCCCTGATGTTGCGCCCGCTCGAATTACAGAGTTACCCTACTTTATCCGTAAGCATGATGAAATACCTAACAGGATGGTTATCAGAAACCCCAAAGTAGGTTCTTTTAGCCGCTGTGACAGCTGCCATAAAGGCGCCGCAAAAGGATCATTTAATGAAGATATGGTTTCTATCCCTAGTTTTGGCCGCTGGAGTGATTAATAGCGCCCCGCTTTATGCGGGGCGCTATCATGAACAATCTGATCGAGCATTAGAGCTATTAGACGCTGGGAAAGTGCTCCCTTTGTCAGCTATCAGAAAGCGCTATACTGAAAAGTTAAAAGGCCGCCTGCTCGATGTTGAAATAGAGGAAGAAGGTGGGCGCATTATTTATGAACTTGAGATATTACAAGCTGACTCTATTGTTTATGAAATAAAGATAGATGCCCAAAATGGTGAGTGGCTAAGTGAGGAGGTGGAAAATTGAAGCTATTACTCATTGAGGATGACCAACAATTAGTCAAAAGCCTGAAACCTGTTTTGAAAAAGGCAGGATACGCTGTTGAGCTGGCAGATAACGGTGTTGATGGTCAGTTTCTGGGAGAAGAGGAACCTTTTGATGTCATTGTTCTGGACCTCGGCTTGCCTGGTAAACCAGGGTTAGAGGTCTTATCCAACTGGCGAGACCAGGGGCTTACGATGCCGGTATTAATTCTCACCGCGAGAGATAGCTGGCATGAAAGAGTTGATGGACTCAAAGCCGGAGCAGATGATTATCTAGGCAAGCCATTTTATACAGAAGAGTTACTCGCTAGACTGGAGGCACTTATTCGACGAAAGTTTGGCCACGCTGATAATCAGCTAAAACACTGTGGAGTTACACTTGATGCCAATCGGCAGGCTGTTATGAACCTAAAAGGAGAATCTCTTGAATTAACCGGCATTGAGTTCAGGCTTTTGCATTACCTGATGATGAATGCCGGCAGAGTCGTTTCAAAAACGGAGCTGAGTGAACATGTCTATGAAGAAAGCCAGCTAAAAGATAGCAACGTAATTGAGGTCTACATTAACCGCCTTCGTCACTATTTAGGAAAAGAGTTCATTGAAACACGCCGTGGTCAGGGCTACCGCTTACAGGAAAAGTAACGTTGTACTCACTCAAACAAAGACTGCACAGGAACCTTCTAGTTACACTTACATTATCGATGGTTCTGCTGCTTTATGTTCTAAATCAAGGCATTCAGAAACTGACAGAAAACTATGTTTCTTCTCGGTTGCAGCATGATGCAGACAGTCTCATTAGCGCGTTAAAACTCAATGATGAAGGAACATGGGTATTGCCACACGACAAGATGTCCACCGTCTACAACCGTGTCCAATCAGGACATTATTATGTGATCATCGCAAACAATCAAAAGATCCGCTCTCGCTCCCTATTCGACAATAATCCTGTTGTCCCCAAAATAAAACTTAACGAATATCATCTTTATACTGAAGAAGGTGTTAATAAAGAGTACTGGTTAATCTCTGTACAAAAAATAAAAAAGAAAGGGGACGCCATCACAATCTGGATTGCAGAGGACATCGCACCATTAGAGCAAACTCAACATAAATTTTTACTCTTTGCGGCCGGCGCGATAGTGATCACGATCATTTTGCTTCTGTTAATGCAATACCAAATACTGCAACGGGGATTTAGTCAGTTAGAGCAGCTTCGTAAGTCAGTCAAACAACTACGATTAGGCAAGGAGGAGATGCAGCAGCAAGAATTACCGAGTGAGATTTCGCCGTTAGTCGAAGAAATAGGGCGGCTTCTTGGCCAGCTCAGTCAGCGTGTTCAACGCTCCCGCAATGCTTTGGGAAATTTAGCTCATGAATTAAAAAGACCGCTA
>QNFJ01000237.1 GCA_003646305.1 Gammaproteobacteria bacterium
TGTCCACTGGTCAGAAAAACGATCCGCGATGGACGCTTTAGAACGCACTACAATGCTGCGGTTGTTGCGGTGGCAAGAGGGGGCGCTCACCTTCAGCAAAAAGTGGGTGATATTGTTCTTGAAGCGGGGGATACGTTACTGATTGATGCGGCAGATAATTTTATAGAGCAGCAACGCTACTCGAAAGATTTTCTGTTAGTGAGCACAGTCAAAAATTCGCAAACTGTTCGCCATGACCGAAGCTTAATTGCGCTCTCGATTCTTTTCTTAATGGTCTCAGCGGTCGCTTTTCAATGGTTAAGTATGTTGCAGGCAGCAATGCTGGCAGCTGGCGGCATGCTGCTTTCAGGCTGTACAACCGGTGCCATTGCGAGAAAAAGCATTGATTGGCAGGTGCTGGTGGTGATTGGTGCATCGATCGCGATAGGGACAGCGGTGCAAAAGTCGGGGCTCGCCGATTTAGTCGCCAATTATTTGATTTTATCTGGAAGTGAACAGCCCAATTTGGCACTGGTTAAGCTTTTTTTGTTAACCGCATTGTTTACAGCCGTTCTTTCCAATGCAGCCGCAGCGGTTATCTTATTTCCTGTGGCAATTGCCGGTAGCGAGGCGCTTGGCGTTAGTTTGATGCCATTTGTGGTAACGCTGATGATTAGTGCTTCTGCCAGTTTTGCCACACCGATAGGTTACCAGACTAACCTGATGGTAATGGGCCCAGGAGGATACCGGTTTAGTGATTTTCTAAAGATTGGTATTCCGATGACGCTCGTAATGGGTGTTATTGTCTCTTTTTTAGTGCCATTAATATGGCCTTTTTGATTTGTATTTACTGATGTATCAGAGGAGTTTTAAATGAAGCCAGTCGTTCTTTCAGGTGGTTCAGGCACAAGGTTGTGGCCGTTATCTCGTAGTGCTTACCCGAAACAGTTTTTACCGCTTACATCAGACAATACAATGCTTCAGGAGACCCTGTTAAGGCTACGGGGTATCGAGGCAATGGGATCCCCACTGGTTATTTGTAATGAAGAGCACCGTTTTATGGTTGCAGAACAGCTGAGAGAGATAGCGCTTAAACCTCAGGCGATCATGTTGGAGCCGGTAGGACGCAATACAGCGCCAGCGGTTGCACTGGCAGCCTTAGCCGTCGAGCCAGATGAGATATTATTGATTTTGCCCGCAGACCATGTAATTGAAGATATTGCGACATTTCAAGCAGCCATCGCTGAGGCGGTTGCAGAAGCCGAAAAAGGGCATCTTGTGACCTTCGGGATTGTACCAACAGGGCCAGAAACGGGGTATGGCTATATTCAGGCCATTGAAAAAGGTCAGGCCACCGCTTACAAAGTGAATCGCTTTGTAGAAAAACCAGATCTGCAAACAGCGACTCAATATCTTGAAAGTGGCGATTATTACTGGAATAGCGGGATGTTTGTCTTTAAAGCTTCACGCTATTTAGAGGAGCTCGAAAAATTCAATCCGGAAATGCTTGCTGCTTGCCGAGAAGCCTACCAAAAGGCCGAAGAAGATCTCGACTTTGTGCGCGTTGATCGCGCCACATTTGAGGCCTGCCCATCTGATTCAATAGACTATGCGGTGATGGAGAAAACCGAAAGCGCAGTGGTCATCCCTCTGGATGCAAACTGGAATGACGTAGGCTCTTGGGCTGCACTTTGGGAGGTCTCAGAAAAGGATGCTCAAGGCAATGCGCTAAAGGGCGATGTGTTGACCCACGACACTTCAAACTCCTACATCTATTCAGATCAGAAACTGGTTGCGACGATTGGCATAAAAGATCTCGTTGTGATCGAAACCGATGACGCCGTGATGGTCGCACCAAAAGAGCGGGTGCAAGAAGTTAAAGAGATCGTTGCCCAACTGAAGGCAAAAAAACGGAGTGAGAGTGAACAACATCGAAAAGTTTACCGCCCTTGGGGCTATTACGACTCCATTGATAATGGAGAGCGCCATCAGGCGAAACGGATTGTCGTTAAGCCGGGCGCAAAGCTCTCGCTACAGATGCATCATCATCGAGCAGAACACTGGATTGTAGTCAAAGGAACCGCGTTGGTGACACGTGGAGACGAGCAGCTGATTGTCTCGGAAAATGAATCGACTTATATCCCGCTGGGGACGATTCACTGTTTAGAGAACAAGGGTGTGATCCCACTGGAAATGATTGAAGTACAGTCGGGTAGCTATCTGGGTGAAGATGATATTGTTCGTTTTGAAGATAAATATGGACGCGTCCCCGAAGAAAAAAATTGAGTTTCTGATTGTAGGGCAGGGTCTGGCAGGGAGCCTACTTGGTTGGAGACTGATTCAGCAGGGAAAGCGTGTCCTGGTTGTTGACCCCTGCCTGAAACAGACCACCTCACGAACGGCTGCTGGATTGATCAATCCAGTGACGGGAAAACGACTAGTTAAAACGGCAGGTGTTGAAACCTATCTCCCGACTGCAAAAGCACTTTACGAGCGGTTGAGTGAGTTTTTTGGCGTCTCTTTTTTGCACGAAAAACGGCAAGTCAGGCTTTTCCAGTCAGAAGGTGAGCTGTTGCAGTGGGAAAAGCGCAAGAATCAGGCTGATTACGACCCATTTTTGGGTGAGCAGTTTGCTGCAGATGAGAAGCATTATCTCAATGGAGAGTCGTTAGGTGGTTTTGAGCAGAAACAATGTGGATACCTGAATACCGTCTCTTTGCTCGACAAGCTGCGCCATTTTTTTGAAGAAAGGGACAGCTTTATCAACGGAACAGTTGATTTAGGTGCGCTAAAAATAGATGAACAGCCTGTCGAATGGCGAGAATATCAAGTAGACAAAGTGATCTTTTGTGATGGCTACCATTTGCAAAAAAATAGATGGTTTTCATGGCTCCCGTTACAGCCGGCACAAGGTGAGATTTTCACATTAGAAACGGATCAGTCACTTCCGGAAGAGATTGTTCAATTTGGAAAATGGCTATTACCACTACCAAATGGCCAATTTAAACTGGGTGCAACCTGGCAGTGGAAGCCGCTTGATGAGCAACCGACAGAGAGGGCTGCTTCAGAGCTGTTTAACGCCTGTAATGGGCAGTTCCCCCATTTGAAGGGAGCTCGCTTGATTGAAAAGAAAGTCGGTATTCGCCCCGGAACAAAAGATAAAAATCCCTTTCTGGGATGTCATCCCAACCATCGGCAGTTATTCGTTTTTAATGGTTTTGGCTCTAAAGGTTCTCTACTAATTCCCTGGTATTCAGAATGCTTTTCTCGTTATCTGACAATGGGTGATATTCTACCGGATTCGGTTGATATCAAAAGGTATGAGAATGGCTGTCCCGCTGTTTAAGCAGGCGCACGATAATATTGCGCGTTACCTTTCTGCAGGTGACAGAGTGGTCGATGCGACAATGGGTAATGGCTTCGATACGCTTTTTCTTGCCGAAAGGATTGGAAAAAGTGGAAAAGTCTACGCGTTCGATTTGCAAGCAGCTGCGCTCGTAACAACCGAAGGTCGTCTTAAAGAAAAGGGGCTGCTCAATAGAGTTAGGCTTATCCGGGATAGTCATGATTGTCTGTCGACCTATCTTGAAGACGAGCGTGTTAGTACAATCCGCTGTGCGATGTTCAATCTGGGCTACCTGCCGGGAAGTGACAAAACATTCCAGACCGACCCAGAATTGACAATTAAAGCGCTTAACGCTGTTATTACACACCTCCAA
>QNFJ01000238.1 GCA_003646305.1 Gammaproteobacteria bacterium
ATTCAACTGCGCGAATAAAAATGCCCAGCCAAACCCCAGAACAAACCAGGCAGGAATTCGAGCATGAAACCGTAAAAGAATGAGAAATATACAACCCAGAGGAATCAACCAGAGCCAGTCGGGCAGTATCGGAAATTGTTGTAGTGAAATAGTCCCTAATGTAAAAGCAACCGCATGCATCATCTCATCCTTGACAATTACCTAAAATTCGACCTTTTAGGTTTCACACAAAACCGAAAAACAAAGTATACTTTTTACCGCAAAATCTATTTTAAAAAAAGGGTTCCATGCCAAAGAAACTGCTTAAAAGGTACATGCCGAGTCACGAAACGATTCGTAACCATAAACACCTGCAGTTCTTTGGGGATCATCTTCATAATCCCAACTTATGGCATCTTAATCGACAATCCGTGTCCGGTGCCTTTGCTGTTGGCTTATTCTGCGCCTATATCCCCGTTCCTTTCCAGATGGTCATTGCCGCAGCGCTGGCAATTCTTTTTTGCGTCAATCTAACCATTTCTGTTGCGCTGGTCTGGATTACCAACCCCATCACAATGCCAGTGCTTTTTTACATTGCGTACGAGGTCGGCGCCTGGGCTATGCAAATTCCCGATACCGTTGACAACTCAGAGTTCTCCATCGACACAGTACTAGATGGAGTCGGTGAAATGTGGGAGCCTTTTTTACTAGGCTGCTTTATATCTGGGGCGATTCTCGCCATTCTTGGCTATGCGGGCATTCAGCTTGCCTGGCGCATTAATATTGGCCGACAGTGGAAGCGTCGAAAAGAAAGCAGATCTGATCGTTAAGCCTCAGAAAAACCTCTGATTTGGCCATCTTCCAGTTGGACAATTTTCCCCATCTGCTCCGCCACGGACAGATCGTGCGTCACAACAAGAAAACTGGTCTCAAATTCCTCATTGAGTTCCTGCATCAATTCAACCACCTGTGATGCTGCTTTTCGATCCAGATTCCCCGTAGGTTCATCTGCTAGCACACATTTTGGTTGTGTCACCAATGCTCTGGCGATCGCAGCACGCTGACGCTCACCGCCCGAAAGCTCTCCCGGTTTATGGCGCACTCTGTTTGATAAACCAACTCGCCCTAATATGGCATTGGCCGTTTCGAGACATTCTGCAGGTGCACAGCCACGAATCAGCAAAGGCATCCCAACATTTTCGAGCAGGCTAAACTCACCCAGTAGATGGTGAAACTGGTAGACAAACCCCAGCACCCTGTTTCTTAAGTGGCTTTGCGCCGACTCTGACAACCCTGACAACAAATGGCCATCAACCAGAACATCACCTGAGGTCGGTTTATCAAGACCACCCAGCAGGTGCAACAGCGTGCTCTTTCCAGAGCCCGATGCCCCCATAATCGCGACACTTTCACCTGTACCAATGGAGAAATTCACATTTTTCAGAACTTCCACATCAAGATCATCTTGGCCATAGTGTTTGCAGAGCGCGCGACAAACAATAATTTGCTGATCACTCATAACGCAACGCCTCTGCCGGGTTGATTCTAGAGGCTTGCCAGGCAGGATAAAGTGTTGCCAATAACGATAGTAAAAGGGATGTCGCTGCTATCTGAAACACATCAATCCAGACCAGTTTTGAGGGCAATTCACTAATGTAGTAAACATCCGCAGCCAGAAACTTAACACCAAAAAAGCTCTCCATTGCTGGCACAATCGTTCCAACATTTAATGCCAACGTAATTCCACCCACCACACCGAGAAGTGTCCCAACAATACCAATAACCGAACCAGTCACAATAAATATCCCCATAACTCGCATCGGCGTCAGCCCCTGCGTCCTCAATATCGCAATATCTGGTCGTTTATCGGTCACCACCATCACCAATGTTGAGACAATATTAAAGGCAGCGACCGCGACGATTAATAACAGGATGATAAACATTACTCGCTTTTCCATCTCAATCGCACGGAAAAAACTGTTGTTCGTACGCGTCCAGTCGCTAATAAAATAGCGCCCTTTGAGTTGTCCCAGTAACTCCTGTGTTACCTCCGGCGCAAGAAATAGATCCTGTAGTTTTAGTCTCAACCCCGAAACTGCCCCACCTAACCTCAATAGTTTTGCAGCATCACCAATCTGGATCAATGCCAGATTGCGATCATATTCGTACATGCCAATTTCAAAAACACCGACCACTTTAAATCGACGTAACCGTGGCAGCACGCCTGCAGGCGTTGAGTTAAGTTGTGGTGCAATAACCGTCACCCGATCGCCCAAAATAACACCCAGGTGGCTGGCCAGTGCAGAACCGAGAATAATTCCGTATTCACCCGCAATCAGTTGATCGGCAGAACCTGCCACCACCTTGCCAATGACATCTGAGACCTGCCCCTCCAGGGAGGGGTCAATCCCGCGCAACATCGTGCCGCTTACGCGTTTACCCGCACTAAGCATTACCTGACCTTTAACGTAAGGCGCCCAGCCAATGATTTTGCTATTTCCCTGGACAACTTTTTCCAGTGATTGCCAATCTTTCAATTTACCTCTATCTCCGGTAATCGTTGCATGAGAGGTCATACCAAGGATACGCTCACGCAATTCTGCCTCAAACCCATTCATAACGGACAAGACAGTAATAAGTGCTGTAACACCTAACGCAATCCCCATCACAGAGGTCAGGGTAATAAAGGAAATGAAGTTGGTACGTCGCTTTGCCCGCGTGTAACGCAGGCCGACATAAAGGACTAATGGTTTAAACATGGGTGCGGATTAAAACACAAAGAAAGAGTCCTTGAAAATCAAACATTATTTAATGCATCAGTTTTACTAACAAAAATCGCTGTCATAGCCTGTCACAGCTACTTCATAGCCCATAATAGTGATATATTTATCCGATATTTAACCCCGAGGAATAACCCCATGTGCCAACTTAAATTAAGTGGTTTAGCTATTTGCCTTTGCCTAAGTCAGCCTCTACTCGCCGACACACTCATGCTCGACTCGATTAATACAGAACCAACCAATAACGAAATGGGCCTGCTTAGACCCGAACGAGGCATGACCGCGCAACAGGTTTTCAATAAGTTCGGGAAACCACTCGAAGAAAAAATCGCCATAGGGAATCCACCAATTACTCGATGGGTTTACAGTGATTTTAAAGTCTATTTTGAGTACGACCACGTTATACGCTCGGTTGTCATTCGAAAGAAAAACAACTAAACCACCTCAGAATCAAAGATGGCAGCCTAAACACTGCGCAGCCTTCTTTATGACAAGAAACCGCTTCCTTCCCGCAGAATACCACCAACAGGTAGCCACGCCGCTCATTTGACCTCACCCATCGGGCTGCAATGCACCACACCTTCGTGCTGTTGAAAGCCAACTAAGCCAGCTTGTTGGTGCCATCACATCCGGCCAGCGAAAAATTATTATTTGTCTCGGCCAGGCGCATAAAACAGAACTATCTTAAGGGACCACCGCACTGACCACTATGCTGGGCTATTAAAACAAGTTATTGACTAAGAAAGTTCTGAAAAACGATTACGCTTGCAAATACTGCATTTATCCTCAAGGTGCACCTAAAAAAAGCGCTCAAAATACTCATTTACTCACCTAAATTTGGCTTGACTCCTGCGTTACTCTACCGCTTCCATCCTTGGAGTTGCACGCTTTTAACTGTTTTCTGCCTTG
>QNFJ01000239.1 GCA_003646305.1 Gammaproteobacteria bacterium
AATTCTGAAGCCATGCCGAGGTAGCCGATAAATCCAAGGCCGCCTACCGCTAAAATAACACCGTAGAAGAAAAATAGTGTGTCCCACTCTGCCCCGGCAACTTTTTCGAAAACATCAAACGCTTCGTCTTTTGCATTTCTGCCCTTTCCAGCTTCCTGGAAAGTCTCAGCAACGTTGTGGTGACCAGATCCGTGCGTTTTTTTCAGGTAGTAACCAAAAAATTTCAGGTAGGCAAGACCGGTCATCATGCCGATAGCGGGTGGAAGGTGTAGGAAGTTGTGAAAGCTAACCGCTGTAACAATCGTTAAGAGGAATAGGCCAACAATGACCATTCCACCTTTCTTCATCACAAGTTCTTCTGAGCTGTCAGCAGTTGGGTTTCCGACAGGAATGAAGAAGTGCATCATCGCTGCGGGGATAACGAAATTGACGACTGAAGGGACGAAAAGCTGGAAGAAGGAGGTAAAATCGACAATACCTTTCTGCCAAACCATCAATGTTGTGATGTCGCCAAATGGGCTGAAAGCACCGCCCGCATTGGCGGCAACAACGATGTTTACGCAAGAAATAGCGACAAACTTAGGTTTGTCTGATCCAACTGTGAGTACAACGGTACACATGATCAGTGCGGTTGTCAGGTTATCAGCAACAGGAGAGATGAAGAAAGCCAATATGCCTGTTAGCCAAAATAGGACTCTATAGCTAAAGCCTTTTGCGACAAGCCAGCCACGGAGTGCATCGAATACGCTACGCTCAATCATAGCGTTGATATAAGTCATCGCCACTAAGAGGAAGAAGAATAGCTCGGCATACTCCAGGAAGTTATGGCGAATGGCGATTTCAGCGGCATGATCAAAGCCGTGCTGTTGATAGACGATTGCAATCATCACCCAGATGATGCCCGCTGCGAGTAGAACAGGTTTCGACTTTCGAAGGTGTAACTGCTCTTCTAAAATAACGAGGCTGTAAGCCACAACAAAAACAAAAAGAGAGAGATAGCCGACAGCATGACTAGTGAGGTCAAGTTGTTCATGGGCTGTTTCTGCGGCGATGCCGATCGTGGGCAATAACAGCCCGATCAGCCCAATTAGCGCAGCATGGGTGACTTTTTTCATACCGAGTTCCTTATAGAAAGTGTGGGTGAAAAGTGATAAAAACTGCGGGGATATTACACTAGGCAGAGTGGTAATTCAAGATGCTGCAAAGCAGCATTTTGAGCTTAAAAGGCTATAGTAGCCCTTTATTTGCTGTGATTTTTACTGAATGTCGTAGTACTCTTTGTACCATTCAACGAAATTAGCGATTCCCGTTTCAATCGGTGTAGAGGGTTTATAGCCGGTATCGCGAACAAGGTCATCGACATTGGCGTAGGTGTCGGGAACATCCCCTTCTTGCAAAGGAAGTAGGTTCTTTTCGGCTTTTTTACCGAGGCAATCTTCAAGGACTTCAATATAACGCATCAGCTCCACCGGCTGGTTATTGCCGATATTATAGATACGATAAGGTGCCTTGCTGCTACCGGGGTCGGGTTGATCTCCCGACCAGTCAGGATTTGGCTTGGCAGGTTGATCTAGTATGCGGATAACCCCTTCTACAATATCATCGATATAAGTGAAATCTCGGCGATGATTGCCGTAATTGAAAACATCAATGGGTTTTCCCGCCAGTATGCTCTTTGTGAAAAGAAATAGTGCCATATCGGGGCGACCCCACGGCCCATAGACGGTGAAAAAACGCAGTCCAGTTGTGGGCAGGTTAAAAAGGTGGCTATAAGTATGTGCCATCAATTCATTGGCTTTTTTACTGGCAGCATAAAGGCTGACAGGATGGTCTACATTGTCGTGGATTGAAAAAGGCATCGAGGTATTGGCGCCATACACAGAGCTACTAGAGGCGTAAGCCAAATGTTCAACATCGTGGTGGCGGCAACCTTCGAGAATGTTGCAAAATCCAACCAGATTAGCGTCGATATAGGCCTGTGGGTTCTCAAGTGAATAGCGAACACCTGCTTGTGCGGCTAAATTAACAACGCGCTGAGGTTTGTGTGTGGCAAAAACTTTGTTGATGGCAGCTTGGTCTTCCAAGCTGACTCTTGCTTCGGTAAAGCCCGGTTTTACTTTAAGGCGGGCCAGGCGTGCCTCTTTAAGATTGACATCGTAATAGTCATTGACGTTATCGATGCCGATTACCTCATCACCTCTATCAAGCAGGCGATGAGCAAGGGTTGAGCCAATAAAACCTGCGGTTCCTGTTACGAGTATTTTCATTAATTTGTGTGGGAGTTAGTCTTAAAGTGTGCCATCTACGGATTCTTTTGGAAGCAGATATTTTACATCGAAGAGGATGGAATTACTTTTTCCAAGGGCACGAATCGCTTCAGCCCCCATCTCTTTAAACTGCTGGTGCGCAACAGCGAGAATAACAGCGTCGTAGTGATTATTTTTTAGCTCAGGAACGAGATCAATATCGAGTGCCTGCTTTGTTTCGATGGCATCTGCCCAAGGGTCGTAGACCTCGACGCTAGCGTGATAATCACTTAATTCATCAATCATATCAGTGACGCGTGTATTGCGAATATCTGGGCAGTTTTCTTTAAAGGTCAGACCGAGAATAAGGATATTTGAGCCAACAATGTGGATTTTGCGTTGGGTCATCAGTTTAACGATCTCGCTAACGGTATAGGCGCCCATGCCGTCGTTTGTTCGCCTGCCGGCCAGAATCATTTCCGGGTGATAGCCAACTTCCTGTGCTTTATGTGTCAGGTAATAAGGATCTACGCCGATACAGTGGCCACCAACAAGCCCTGGACGAAAGGGAAGAAAGTTCCATTTGCTGCCAGCTGCTTCGAGCACTTCGAGTGTATTGATGCCAAGTTCCTTAAAGAGCATTGCTAACTCGTTTATGAGGGCGATATTCACGTCGCGCTGGGTGTTTTCGATCACTTTGGCTGCTTCTGCAACTTTGATGCTGCTTGCCTTGTGGGTTCCGGCGATGATAATACTGCGGTAAAGCTCGTCAACAAAATCGGCAATTTCTGGAGTCGAACCCGAAGTCACTTTTTTAATATTGATGACGCGATGTTCTTTGTCACCAGGATTAATTCGCTCGGGGCTGTAACCTGCGTAGAAATCTTTGTTAAATATCAAGCCCGATCCAGCCTCTAAAACAGGAATGCAATCTTCTTCCGTTGCTCCGGGGTAGACAGTTGACTCGTAAATAACAATGTCATTTGTGGCAAGTGTTTTAGCGATTGTTTTACTGGCACCGATCAGAGGGCTGAGATCGGGGCGGTTGTTCTTGTCTATGGGTGTCGGAACGGTAACGATGTAAATATTGCAACTTTCCAGTGCATCAGCGTTTGAGGTGTAGTTTAGCTTGTCAGCTGATTTGAGTCCGTCTGAATCGACTTCTAGTGAGCGATCAAAGCCCTCTTGAAGCTCTTTGATCCGCTGCTGGTTGATATCAAATCCTACTGTTTCAAATTTCTT
Organism: Gammaproteobacteria bacterium; assembly: GCA_003646305.1. Classification (GTDB taxonomy): domain Bacteria; phylum Pseudomonadota; class Gammaproteobacteria; order Methylococcales; family UBA2780; genus UBA2780. Next base: position 3,489 of record QNFJ01000239.1, read on the forward strand.
TCCAAACTCGACGGCGAGAGGAAGGCCGACATAGCCAAGACCAATAATTCCAATTTTTACATTATCAAGAGAAAACATTTCAGCTCCGTGAGAGAATTTTATCCGTAATTTTTAATGAATCTGGTAAAAGGATAGATGATTCACTAAAATTTTTGGCTAT
>QNFJ01000240.1 GCA_003646305.1 Gammaproteobacteria bacterium
AGCTACAAAAGTGGTGGTTTGCTCGCCGGGGCTGGGTGATGATATTCAGGCCATTAAAGCGGGCATCCTGGAAATTGCCGATGTTTTAGTCGTTAATAAATGCGATTTGCCTTTAATTAATCATATTAATCGCCAGTTAAAGTCGATGTTAGCCTTAAGAGAGGCGTTGCCGGATTGGACAACGCCTGTTTTAAATACCTCAGCGATTGATGGCATAGGTGTCCCTGAACTTGCGGATGCAATTGATGAATACCAGCAAGTATTAGCACAGCGAGAGGGTGATGGTCAGGATAACGGCAAGAAACGGATGCTCAGATTGCTGGCCAATTCTGTAGCGGACAAAGTTAAAAAGGATTTACTGGAGACGACCTCTTCGGAGATGGATGCAATTTGTGATGCGGTATTGAAAGGGGAATTGATGTTTAACGAAGCAACGAACCGCGTCATCGATAAGCTATTGACTCGATAATGAGCTCTTAATAGTTTCTAGAGTAATGATGAGCACGATCTTTCTGTAGAGGGTCGGCTAATAAAGCACCTTGCACATCATCCGGGATAGCGACCGTGCAGCGACTTTTTGTATCAAAAAAGACATTGATGCTTTCCGAGGTGGCGATGCATTGATCACCTAAAAAAGCGCCATAGCCCGTTGTAATCGATTTTTTTCCGATGCGCACTAGATGTGCACCGACATCAATGATGCCGGGATAATGAGCCTCTTTGAGGTAGTCAATTTTTACACTGGCCAGTACAAAATCAATGTTGGGGTGTTTTTTAGCATTGAGCAATCCCCCTAAAAACATGGTGCGAGCCGCTTCAATATAGGCCGCATAAGCAACATTGTTAATATGCCCCAGTGGATCCTGATCCGAAAAGCGAATGCTGACCGCTGTCCAGAAGCGGAAACTGTCCCTTTTTGTGGGATTGAGAACAGGTGGAGCCGTTTTAGACATGATGGAATTCCTCTATAAAATTGTCGCTAGCAATCGACCAGAAAAGTTTGCGTCCCAAAAGCCTTCAACCGCCCAGACTGCTCCCCATGGACCTCTATTTTACTGAACATAATTCCGCTACTTTGATTAATACAGCTACTGGTTGCCAGCAGTGGTTCATCAAATGTAGGTTCACAAAAACTCATTTTAAAGTCAACCGTTGCACCACTGGTGGCCTCAGGAACAGCAACGAGTGGGCCGAGTACACCGGCTGTATCGGTTAGATGCAAAATAACACCATTTGAAATTTGCCCTCGAAAATCTCTGTAGCGCTCCTCCAGCGGCATCCTTAACTGCGTCAGGTTCTCAGATAGATGTGTAATCTCTATCCCGGATCGCTCTTTTAAGTTGATGCCAAAGCGTTCATCGGCCATCGGATAATTATGGTCAGGACTCAATTTCAATGGAGAGGGAGCTTGGTAAAGACAGGTTTCTGGCAGTTCGTAATTTGTATCATCTTTAATGCGAAAACAGAGCTGGCTGTTCGCAATCATACGGTTTTGCTCATCTTTTATCTCGGCATGTAGAAACGCGAAGCGGCGCGCCTTGCGAGAAAATATTGCTGAAATGGTGATGCGTTGATCGCGTGTTCCACCGATATAACTGATTTGTTGGTCAAGTAATTCAATTTGTAGCGGTTTAATGCCATAAGCTTTGCAGGCCAGAAGCAGTCCGGCGTCATGCATTGCCGTTGCCAGTACGCCACCGTGCACCACTCCCGATGGATGATTTAACTGGATCTCTTTGAAAGGTAATTCTAATAGAGCCTGCTCATTGTCCAAAGTACCGCCCTGGATACCCCAGTGGCTTGCCCAGGAATCATTTGTATATTGCTCAAGAAGAGATATGGACCCCCTAAGGGTCGGTTTTTTATTGGAGAGAGTCATCGTTTACGCTTCAAAAATAGTACAAGCTAACAAGTGTTAGAAAGAAGCGCAAGAGGAGCCGATGTTCTATATAATCCAAAAGATCAAAACTTAGCTATTCCCCCTTGACTGGGAAGGGGACTTTTACCAGCATACTAAGGTGATAAATTGATAATACGGGAGTGACAAAATGTTAAGAGAAGCCGCTGCAATGGTGTTGATTAGAGATGCAGATCGACATGGAATAGAGGTCTGTATGCTGAGACGAGTTGCCAAATCAAGTTTTGCGGCAAGTGCTTTTGTTTTTCCAGGTGGTGCGGTTGATAAAGGAGACAGCGAGGCGAACTGGACTGATTATTTTATCGATAGCGGTGTCTCGTTACTCGATAAGCTGGCAACAACGTACAAGATTGCAGCGATTCGAGAAACCTTTGAAGAGGCTGGAATTATGGTGGCCGGTTTTCCAGACTCGATAGAGATTTCTGCAGAACAGAGAGCATTGTTAAATCAGGGTCAAGCCAGTTTTCAGGATATTCTCAACGCTAATCAGCTAAAGATTAACCTCAAAGAAGTTCTGTTTTATGACCACTGGATCACCCCGGTAGGAGCCCCCATTCGTTTTGACACCCGCTTCTTTATCGCCGTGGCCCAAGCCGAGCAGACAGTACTCCACGACAATCAGGAAACCGACCTGTCTCGCTGGGCATCACCCGCTGAGTTTCTGGAACTATACGATAAAAAAGAGGTTAAGTTGATGCCGGTGACACACGTCCAGCTTGAACGGTTATCCCGCTTTAAATCTGTTGAGGCGGTATTAAAGGCGACCCACAAAGAGCCTGTTTGCGAGCCAACTTTGCCGGTTTTAACTTATGATGAAGGGGGCAAACCTTTCTCGGTAAAAATTGCTTTGCGAGAAGGTGCAGTTGAGTATCCTGTATTCCTTAAATAGTTTTTGTCTCCGCTATTAGCAAAACAGGACATTTAAGAATACCAGAGATATAATCCGTAATAATGATATTTTAACGTATTATGTTTATTTTACCTGCATCGAGGGATTAAATGGCTAAATCTGGACAAGCTCGCGTTCTTACTTCTGCTCAAATCGCACAACTGTTTGGTGTGATACAGCATCATCGTCATCCAGAAAAAAATACCGCCATCATGCAGATCAGTTTTAAGCTGGGTTTGAGAGTCCAGGAAATTGCGCTTCTGCAGATAAAAGAAGTTGCCAAGCTTAATGCGATGGGTACGGATTTTGAACTGTTGGAAATTATGGCTTTGCCGGCAGCTTACACAAAAGGCGCAAATGCAGCTGGACGATCAAAAAGCCGTTATAACCGTAAAACAATCTCATTCTCCATCGAGGAATTTAAGCGAATCGTGAGGCAGGTTGAACAGCTTGGAAATAACGGGGTTTCTGTTAATTACGAAGACTTTTTGCCGCCTGTTAAGGCGCGTACAGGCAAGTCTCGGGATCTGCCCATGCGTAATAGTGAGCTTCGTGAGGCGCTAGAAGAATATTTGCGATGTCGTTTGGACAAAGCGGGATCACTCAAGCCAACGAACCCTTTGTTTGTGACCCAAAAAGGTGGTTCATATTCAGCCAATACACTACAAGAGCACATGGCATTAATGCTTCAAGGCTGGGCTGGCGTGGAAAAAGCTAGTTCACATAGCGGCCGCCGCTCGGTCATTACGCATATTATTCATAGTCAAAAGAAACCTCTCAAGGTTGCCCAAAAGATTGCAGGGCATGTGAATCCATCCACGACACTTATTTACGATGAGCC
>QNFJ01000241.1 GCA_003646305.1 Gammaproteobacteria bacterium
AAGCGACCAACCAACGACGCCATTCGGCCACAGCCTAGTTCAGCAAATTTCGTCTCCATTTTCTGAATGGCCTGTTCTGCACTTTTTGGTGGCGTATCTCTTCCATCCAGAAAAGCATGCAGGTATATCTTTTGTAGCCCCCGCTTAGCTGCCAGCTCCAGCATCGCAGCAATATGTTCTTCATGACTGTGTACACCACCAGGGGAAAGAAGCCCTAACAGGTGAAGAGCACCTCCCGATTCAATCGCAGAATCAACCACATCACAAAGCACCTGGTTGCTATAAAAATCACCGCTCTTAATCTCATTATTAATTCGGGTAAAGTCTTGTGGCATTAGGCGCCCCGCCCCCAAATGAACATGGCCTACCTCGGAATTCCCCATCTGCCCATCCGGCAACCCAACAGCCTCCCCGGAACAATCGATTAATGTGTGCGAATAGTTCGCCCAAAGGCCATCCCACGTTGGCGTTTTAGCCACTTTTATTGCATTACTTTGACTGGATTCACTGTATCCAAAACCATCCAGAATGAGTAAAACAACCGGTTTAGATTGACGCTTCATCGACACTTATCTCCACACTAGGTACGAACGGCTATTCGCAACAACTCCAAAAGAAGGTATCATTTTACCTCCTTTACAGCCGCAAAAGTCCTGCCGCTTCATATATTAGTATATAAAAATTTTATTATGACCGAATTTGATGATTCTCTAATCAATCGTGATGCCGACATTGAGCAGGCTGCTCGATGCCTAAAAGCCATGTCCCATCCTCTTCGGCTCAAAATCCTCTGCACACTCGGAAGCAAATCCATTAGTGTTCAGGAAATCGTTGAACAGGTTGGAACCTCTCAAAGTAACATTTCTCAGCATCTGGCAATTTTACGAGACAAAGGAATTCTCGCCTGTAAAAAAGAGGCAAACCGTGTTTATTACCGTGTTGATGACGCCCGAACGCTCAAGCTTATTGGCATGATGAAGGAAGTTTTCTGTAGTTGCTAATAACCGTTTAAAACGCCCCACCAAAACCTGAGCCCTTCGGTTTTTTCATCGAATTCGGTATCATTCACGTCTTTCCGTCCATCATCGCCAAAAATTAAGGAACAAAATGGATCGTTTTATCGAATTCGCAACCAGAGAGTGGAGCCTGTTTTTAGCAGCAGGAGTCATTTTAGCCCTGCTTTCACACGGGCTATACCGTGATCTGACACGAAAATACAAGAAAATTATTCCCGCTCGCGCCGTAAACTTGATGAATGACGACGATGTCGTTGTCGTTGATGTTCGTGAGCTAAAAGAATTTAACGCCGGCCATATCAGCAACTCGCACCATATCCCGTTAGATAAAATAACCGATCGAGCCGGAGAACTTGAAAAGTTCAAGGACAAACCGGTTCTGGTCACTTGCAAAACTGGCGCCCGTTCCGACATGGCTTGCATGAAGCTAACCAAATTGGGCTTCAGCAATCTTCATAGTCTGGACACAGGTATTGACGGCTGGCAAGAACTGAATCTACCTGTAACCAAAATAACCAAAAAGAAGAGAAAATAATTTCTTCAACTTAAACTCATTAAATTTAGGAACCAAAATGGCCGAAGAAAACGTCACAGAAGCAGTCGAAAAGCAGTTTGCCATCCAAAAACTTTTTATCAAAGACGTCTCTTTTGAGACGCCTAACTCTCCAATGATTTTCCTCGACAAGTGGGAACCAGAAGTGGAGTTCAATCTGTCCAGCAACGTCAATCCACTGAAGGATGATATGTACGATGTCACCATCGTCACAACAATCACCGTAAAAGTTGGCGAAAAAACTGCTTACCTTGCTGAGGTTAATCAGTCAGGGATCTTTCTGGTCAAAGGTTTCAATGACCAGGAAAAAGGGCCCATGCTCGGTAGCTACTGCCCCAATGTACTCTTCCCCTATGCCCGTGAAGCCATTTCTGATCTGGTCACCAAAGGAGGCTTTCCTCCCATGCTTCTAGCACCCGTCAATTTTGATGCACTTTACCAACAACATATGCAAAAAATGCAGGAAAACCAGGCACAGTCATCTGACAGCATTAACTAGTTAATGAAAACACCTCCATCCATCACCGTTCTTGGCGCCGGCTCTTGGGGAACGGCACTCGCCCTGTTGCTTGCGAGAAATAGTGTCGAGACACTGCTATGGGGGTTTGACAAGAACGAGGTTGATGCGCTTAAAAAGGAACGCCAGAACAGTCGCTATCTGGCAGGCATCAGCTTCCCAGATAACCTTTCCGTTACCGATAATCTGAAACTGGCGGTAGAAAACCAGCCGCTAATTCTGCTTGCCGTTCCCAGTCACGCATTTCGTTCGACACTGACAGCCATCAAACCCCATCTTTCTGACAATGCCAGAATTAGCTGGGCAACCAAAGGTCTGGACAAGGCAACGGGCTCCCTGCTACACGAGTCAGCCCAGGACGTCCTAGGTAAACAGACCCCGCTGGCTATCATCTCTGGCCCTAGCTTTGCTCGCGAAGTGGCCGAGAACTTACCCACCGCGCTCACGGTCGCATCTCCTGATCCTGAATTTGCCGAAGAGATTGCCACCCTGTTACATAACGAACGCTTCCGTGTATACACCTCCAGCGATATGATTGGTGTACAGGTTGGTGGTGCAGTTAAAAACGTGATGGCCATCGCAGCGGGCATTTCTGACGGACTCCAGTTTGGCGCCAATACACGGGCCGCGCTGATCACACGAGGACTTGCAGAGATGATGCGCCTTGGGATTGCACTCGGTGGGTCCAGAGAAACGTTTATGGGTTTGGCCGGCATGGGGGATCTAATCCTCACCTGCACAGATGACCAGTCTCGAAACAGAAGGATGGGACTGGGGCTTGGGAAAGGTGGAACAGTAGAGACTGTTCGAAAAGAGATCGATCAGGAAGTAGAGGGGGTTTCTGCTGCAAAAGAGGTTTACCAGCTAGCCCGGGAACACCAAATCGAAATGCCGATTACCGAGCAAATATACAAAGTGCTTTATGAAGGGATGTCACCTCAGTCTGCCGTACAAAATCTCCTCTCCAGAGAGCAAAAACCAGAAGCCGCTTCCTCACCGTAGTACAAATGCTTCATATTGTTCTCTACGAACCTGAGATCGCGCCTAATTGCGGCAATATCATTCGATTGTGTGCCAATAGTGGCTGCCACCTACACCTTATTGAGCCACTCGGCTTTGATCTTGAAGACAAGAAATTACGCCGTGCGGGGCTTGATTATCGCGATCTGGCCATCGTAACTAGATACCCAGATTTCACCCACTTCCTTAAAACTACTCAGCCAAAAAGACTTTTTGCCTGCACCACAAAAGGGCAAAAATGTTATGCCGACACCACTTTCCTGGCTGGCGACTTCCTTCTATTTGGCCCAGAAACACGCGGATTACCGCCGAAGTTGCTCGATGAAATGGCTGCAGACAAGTTGCTCAGAGTCCCTATGGTCGCCAACAGCCGCAGCCTTAACCTGTCCAACACCGTAGCAATCATCATGTACGAAGCCTGGCGCCAGCTAGATTTCAAATAGGAACACGCCCTCAGAAAATTAAAATCTAAACGAGGCCATTAATGTAAACAGGTTCCAGCGTTTTTCCAGCTCTGAAGGGTCTGGATT
>QNFJ01000242.1 GCA_003646305.1 Gammaproteobacteria bacterium
TGATGACGGTGAGCGTAAAGAGGAACGCTAACAATGCGCAAGGATTTTATTGCACTATTTGCGGGTGCGCTCCTCCCGCTAGCTTTCTCCCCGTATGATTTTATTCCGCTTGCCTTTATTTCCCTGGCGCTACTTTTTTATTGTTGGCTCGATACGACGGCGAGTGGTAAACGACTTTTTCTAAGAGGTTTCCTCTTCGGGGTAGGTCTGTTTGGCTTTGGTATTTCCTGGATTTTTGTCAGTATTCATCAGTATGGAGGAGCCTCTATTCTGGTCGCCTCCATTATGACAGCTGCTTTAGCCTCCGGTCTGGCACTCTTTCCCGCCCTTGTTGGATTAATGATCAGTTACTTTTCATCCACCTCGGTTTTGTTCAGGCTGACCGCTGTTTTTCCATTAATCTGGATGTTAGTTGAGTGGCTGAGAAGCTGGTTTCTTACCGGCTTTACCTGGTTGCAGGTTGGAAATAGTCAACTGGATTCGCCGCTCGTATCGCTTGCCCCGATTTTTGGTGTATTAGGTGTCGGTTATGCGGTATCTCTGGCTTCTGGGCTGATCGTGGGTCTGTTTTATAGCCGGGGTAAAAAAAGAGGGCTATTGGTTGCTACTCTGGTGGGTCTGCTTGCCGTCAGTTTTCTGCTTAAGCCTGTTAGCTGGACCGCCCCTGAAGGCGAGCCTTTCTCAGTTACTTTGATTCAGGGAAATATCCCCCAGGAGTTGAAGTGGGAACGATCAGTTCGGCAAAAAACACTGCAGCTTTATCGTCGTTTAACTGAGGAGCATTGGGATAGTCGGCTAATTATTTGGCCAGAAACAGCGATTCCTGCCTTCTATCATCAAGTGAAGAATGGGTTTTTAGCAGAATTAAGTGAAGAGGCGCGACGACATAACAGTGATCTGTTAATTGGCGTGCCGGTCGCTGATCAATCATCAGGACAGTATTACAATGCGGTTGCCTCCATCGGTGAAAAAGAGGGATTGTATCTTAAACGCCATCTCGTGCCCTTTGGGGAATACTTGCCGCTTAAACCGCTATCAACCTTTATTGCTGATCAACTACAAATCCCTATGTCTGACTTTGGTGCAGGTAGTGATGATCAGTTGTTACTTGAAGCGGCAGGCTACCCTTTGGCAATCTCGATCTGTTACGAAGATATTTTTGGAGAGGAGTCGAGAGTTGGGCTGCCAGAGGCAAGGTATCTGGTGAATGTAACCAATGATGGCTGGTTTGGTGATACTGCCGCGCCTCATCAACATCTTCAAATGGCGAGAATGAGGGCGGTAGAAGTTGGCCGTTATATGCTTCGAGCGACTAATACGGGTGCAACAGCGATTATCAGGCCAGATGGTTCCATACAGTCTCAAGCGCCATTTTTTAAGCAAACGACACTTTCAGGCGATATAACAGCGATGAAAGGGGTGACTCCCTACGTGATGTGGGGTGATAGTTTTATGGTGGCCTTTATGTTTTTGCAGCTAATAGTTGTGGTATTTACGGGTTATGTAGCGCGGCAGAAGATGGATCGCCGTTTAGAAAAAAGCCGCTAGTCCCTCCTTTCCAAAGAGAGGGATTTAACCTTTCCTTTTGGGGCGAGTCAGCCCGTTGTGAACTGTTTTAGCCTTCTAACTCATCAAATAGCGCCATAAACTCTACTGTCATTTTATGCTTTGGCGCGTAATGGATAAGTGGTTGGCACTCGCTATGGGATTCTCGAATTTTAACCGAGGGTGAGAGTTTGGCCTTCATCACAGGTTGACCCTCATCAATTAGCTCCTGAACAAGCCTTTGCGGTAGTTTTGCACGACTCTGGAACTGGTTAACAATAATTCCTTCAACGGTTAACTCGGCATTGTGGTCTTGTTTGATCTCTTCGACGGTCTCCAGAAGTGAATAAAGTGCCTGACGTGAAAAATCATCACAGTCGAAGGGAATGAGGCAGCTGTCAGCAGCGATCAGGGCAGATCGGGTGTAAAAATTGAGTGCTGGTGGTGTATCGATGTAGATGTGGTCGTAATAACCCAGTTTATCAAGCGCCTCTCGTAGTTTGAAAATCTTATAACGAGACTCTAGTTTGCTTTGCTGATGTTCTAGTTCAGGATGAGAGGGAAGAACATCCAAGTTTGGAAAGGGTGTTTGATGGATGCTTTCTTTTAGAGAGTCACCCGCATTTTTAGCAAAGAGACTAACACCTAAAGTGCTGTTGAAGAAATCAGCAAGAGTCTTGTCGAGGCCTAGGTGATTGTCTTTCCGGGTTGCATTCTGGTTCTCTCGAAAAGCATTTTCTCCGAGGAGGTAATGTGTTGAATTGCCTTGAGTATCAAGGTCAATAACCAGCGTTTTAAACCCTTTAGAGGCACTGATCGCGGCTAGATTACAGCTGATGGTTGATTTCCCAACCCCACCTTTTTTATTGAAGATTACTCTGCGCATTATTGCTGGCCTCTCTGTCTGGTCTGATTAAGGTTATCCGCGTTTAAAGCTAGTTGCATGGCATTTTGGGCAGGGAGGGATGTGCCCAGTTTTCTTGAAATGTAACTTCTCACCGCATGCTTCACAGGTCAGCGTTCCAATGCCGGTGATCTCTCCGGTATGGTATTGGCTTGCCTTGATGGCATTTTCACCGAGTTGACGAAGCTGAAGTTTGGTCTGGTCAGCGACATTCATAAACGCCTCTTTCAGGGCATCTTCGATGAGCTCATAGTCAAACTGAATCCAGCTGGTAAATTCTTCCCCGGTCTCCTGCAGGAAGCCTGCAGCCTCCTCAATATCACGCTTTAGATAACCGGTCACCTTTTCGGCTTCTTCACGTGTCAATTCGCCGAGTTCAATAGCGCGGGCTTTAGCCTCTTCAAGATTGTGCTCAAGGGTCGGAATTGTCTTTTCTTCCGCCTCATCAATAGTAGAATGAACCCGCTTCATCATTGTGTTGTAGGCATCAACCAGTTTTTCTTCAATTTTCATAGGCTTCTCCAGTTTAATTTCAGCTCTTTTGGTGTTCTTGATTGTGCTATTCTAGCGCTTTTTTATAGCAGATAACCACACAGAGCGAATGGACGATTTTTACGACCCAAAAGCAGTAGAAGAACAGGCTCAGAAGATTTGGGAGGAGGGCAATGTTTACCAGCCATCCGAGGAGAGTGAAAAGGAGAAATATTATTGCCTGGCAATGTTTCCTTACCCCAGCGGGAGACTGCACATGGGGCATGTTCGTAACTATACGATTGGTGATGTGATTAGTCGCTATCAGCGTATGCAGGGTAAAAATGTTCTACAGCCGATGGGTTGGGATGCGTTTGGTTTGCCGGCTGAAAATGCAGCGATGAAGCATGGTGTCCACCCCGCTGACTGGACTTATGAGAATATCGGTTACATGCGCACTCAGCTGAAACGGCTTGGTTTTGGTTATGACTGGAGCCGAGAGTTGGCGACTTGTGATCCTGAGTATTACCGTTGGGAGCAGTGGTTTTTTACCCGCTTGATGAAAAAAGGATTGGCCTACAAAAAGACCGCACCGGTTAATTGGTGCCCACATGATATGACGGTGTTAGCCAATGAGCAGGTGATCGATGGCTGTTGCTGGCGTTGTGATACCAAAGTGGAGCGCAAGGAGCTTTCGCAGTGGTTTATGAA
>QNFJ01000243.1 GCA_003646305.1 Gammaproteobacteria bacterium
CGGGACTGGAGTTTTTCCGTAATCGGGCCACGGCCACCGTTACCGATAACGCGACCATCGACGATTCGGATCGGCGTTACTTCTGCTGCGGTTCCTGTGAAGAACGCTTCATCGGCGATATAAACCTCATCTCGTGTAATCTGCTTTTCAACCACTTCTAATCCAAACTCTTTCGCCAGTATAAAGATCGTATCGCGTGTAATACCTTCTAATGCAGATGTTAGCTCCGGCGTATAAAGCACCCCATTACGAACAATGAAGATATTTTCACCACTGCCTTCAGCAACATAACCCTCGTGGTCGAGCAACATCGCTTCATCACAACCCGAGTCGATTGCTTCCTGGAGTGCAAGAATCGAATTGATGTAGTTCCCATTGGCTTTCGCTTTACACATAACGCTGTTGACATGGTTACGCGTGTAAGAAGAGGTGCGGATCTTAATCCCCTTCTCCATGTTTTCTTCACCAAGATAGCTACCCCATTCCCAGGCAGCAATCATCACATGTACTTTTAAGTTGTCAGCCCGAATCCCCATGCCTTCTGAACCATAAAAGCACATTGGCCGCAGGTAAGCGTTATCAAGATTATTTCGACTCACCGCTTCACGTTGGGCCTGGTTTAGCGTCTCTTTATCGAAAGGCATCTCCATCCGCAAGATATGTGCAGACCTGAACAGTCGGTCTGTGTGCTCCTCTAAGCGGAAGATTGCTGTGCCATTTTCAGCATGATAGGCACGAACACCTTCAAAGACGCCTGCGCCGTAGTGAAATGTATGCGTTAAGACATGCACTTTAGCCTCACGCCAAGGTAGCCATTCCCCATCCAGCCATATTTCCCCGTCTCTATCTTCCATCGTTGCCACCGGCATACCTCTCTCCTACTTTGTCTGTTCTGTTAGTAATTTAGCGCTATTTCAGGCCGCAATAATACGATTCCAGCACATTGTCACTTTTTCTCTGAATTCGGCGAACTCACTCGCATCGACTTTAGCCGATTTTTCCTGAAGGGCAAGTTGATGCGCTCTGCGTCGATAAGCTCGATAACTATCGGCCAACAGACCGGCCTCATCAGATGAAAGACAGCCAACCTGCTCTAACCCATCCAGCAACCGGATATTGTCAGTAAACCCAAGGCTCTTATGACCAGAAAGTTCACCCGATAAAACGAGGAATTGTACTATAAACTCGATATCGGCAATACCACCAACGCCCTGCTTCAGATCAAATAGTGACTTATCTTTGCTGGCAAGTGATTCACGCATTTTTTCACGCATCTCTTTAACTTCTTGCTGAAGCAGTTTTCTATCTCTTTTATTCTGAAGAATAGCGAGACGGACCGCTTTAAATGCCTCACCAACCGCGAGATCACCTGCCACGAACCTTGCACGCACCAGCGCTTGGTGCTCCCATGTCCAGGCTTCATTTTGTTGGTAGCGCTGAAAAGAATCTAAATTACTCACCAATAAACCCGAGTTGCCACTTGGCCTTAATCGCATATCAATTTCGTACAGGCGACCACCCACCCCGTGACTATTCAGAATGGTCATAATTCGCTGACCCAGTCGCGTATAAAAAAGCTCTGCAGAAATTGGCTTTTCCCCATTCGTCATTTGATCTGCCTTGCCACTGTGCAAAAAGACCAGATCAAGGTCAGAACTATAACCTAACTCGAGGCCGCCCATTTTTCCATAGGCAATTACAGCAAAACCACCAACCTTATCGATCACCTCACCCTCAGGGAAACCGCTCCTTGAGCCAACAACTTGCCAGGCGTGGGTGATAACATGTTCAAGGACTACTTCGGCAATATCGGTTAAATAGTCGCTTACTACCATTAGCGGGATCACTTCCATCACATCGGCTGTTGCGACCCGTAATACATTTGCGTTCTTAAAATAGAGCAGCTCTTCTACAGCACGTTCGGTGTCCGTAAACTCTATCCGCCCCAGTCGAATCGCCACATCAGCCTCTAATGCCTCCTTCGACAGCGGTTCATAAAGATTTCGAGGATCGAGTAACTCATCAAGCAGTATTGGGGTGCGCGTAATCAACTGACTAATCCAGCCACTGGCTGCGGATAATTTAACCAATTGAGATATCGCCATGGGATGCTCAAGCAGTAACGCCAGGTAAGAAGTTCTTCTCGCGATTGTCTCCAAAAGAGCAAGTACCCTTTGCAGCGTAATATCACTATTCTCACAACAACCCACTGCTGATAAAACTAAAGGCATGAGCTGCTCAAATATCTCAACCGCACGACTACCTGCCATTCTAAAAGCGTGCGACTGCCTAAATCTTTCGAGCTGCTCTACTGCTGATGCAGGCTCATCGTAACCCAAATCGGAAAGTCCCTTTATAGAAGACTCCCTATCTTCTAACCAGGCGTTATATGAAGGGTTATCATCGATTTCATTATCCGTATGAGGCGCTTCAAATACCTGAGAAAAAACTTCGTGAACTTGTCTCTGAACCGCGTCAAGTTCAAGCCTGAAAGAATCCCAATTTTGGTGATCCATACTCCATGCAAGCCGCACTTTATCGACCTCATCATCAGGCAAACTGTGGGTCTGCTTGTCCGCGTACTCCTGAAGTCTATTTTCCACCTTTCGCAGGTAAATATAGGATTCCTGTAGCGCCATCGTAATTGCCACCGGAAGACAGTTACTCTCGCCTAACAATGCTAATACTTTCAGAATTCCTCGCTCCTGAAGCGCTTTCTCCCGGCCACCTCGTATTAACTGAAAGGCCTGACCTATAAATTCAATCTCACGAATCCCACCCGGCCCAAGTTTCACATTATTTACGCGGTTCTTACGTTCATTCTCTTTATTAATCTGCTTTTTAAGGCCTCGCAAGGAATCAAAAGCACTATAATCCAGATAACGTCTGTAGATAAATGGGTTGAGGATCTTCATTAGTAGCCCCCCGGATACAAAATCACCTGCAACGACTCTTGCCTTAACCATGGCATAGCGTTCCCACTCCCTAGCCTGACTTAGATAGTAGCTCTCCATTGCATCAAAGCTCATTACCAGCGGTCCACTATCCCCAAAAGGCCGCAGTCGCGTATCCACCCGAAAAACAAAACCATCTGCGGTTAGCTCATTAATCACCTTCGTGAGTTTTCGGCAGACAACCGTGAAAAACTCGTGGTAGCTATACTCTCTTTTCCCAGGGAAAACTCCCTCTTCCGAATAGGCGTATATCAGGTCGATATCTGAAGAATAATTAAGCTCTTTGGCACCGAGCTTTCCCATTCCCAAAACAACTAACCCCATTGGATTACCCGCTGAATCTATAGGTGTGCCACGCAACGAACAGCTTTTTTGGTACAGGAAATCGAGCGTCGATACGAGACAGCTATCGGCGAGGTTGCTCAAATCACGCAATGTCTCTTCAATGCTGGCTATCCCAAGCAGGTCACGCCACGCTATACGAACCATTTCACGGTTTCTAAAAATCCTCAGCCTGGCCATCAATAGCACTTCTGTATCAATAGCGGAAAGAGAAGAAGAAAGTGCTGCCTGGCAATCATCACTTTCTCGTGACTTTTCTAGTTCTCCACTATTCAAAAGCTCGATGAATGATTCTGTTCGAGTCGC
>QNFJ01000244.1 GCA_003646305.1 Gammaproteobacteria bacterium
CGGTAATCCCGAAAACCATACTTTTGCTGGTAGGTATAATCGGCATGTCCCGGACGAAAACGATCTGAAATAGCGGAGTAATCTTTAGATTTCTGATCTTGGTTTTCAATCAGTAGTCCAATAGGTGTACCGGTTGTTTTTCCCTCAAAAACCCCTGAAAGAATCCTCACCTGATCGGGCTCACGCCGTTGCGTTGTATGGCGAGAGGTTCCCGGCTTGCGGCGATCCAGATCAATCTGTAGATCCGCTTCTGTTAACTCAAGTCCAGGAGGGCAACCATCAATAATACAGCCCAGCGCGGGACCATGGCTTTCTCCAAACGTGGTGACTGTAAATAATTTTCCTATCGTATTACCTGACATCGTTATCTGCTTTATTTAGTTGTTAAAAAACGGCTGACATTCAATCAACTGCTCTGCTGTTAATAAGAATACACCATCTCCACCAAACTCAAATTCCAACCAGCAAAAAGGAACCATTGGATATTTTTCTAGCAACATTTCAGCACTACTCCCCACTTCGACTACCAGAATCCCCTTTGGGTTAAGATATAAGGCTCCTTCACTCAAGATCTTATCAACGAGATCCAGACCACTCTCTCCCCCCTTAAAGCCCATATCGGGTTCATGATGAAACTCTTTCGGAAGTGACTCCCACTCTTTAGTACAAACGTAAGGTGGGTTTGAAACAATAATGTCGTATCGCCTCCCTGAGAGGTTTTCAAACAGGTCAGACTCTATCGCCTCAACTTTGCCAATTTTATCGTGCTTCGCAATATTTATTCTGCAAACTTCCAGCGCCTCAGGAGAGAGGTCGACCGCATCAATGCTCGCATCAGGAAAGGCGTAGCTGCAAGCAATTGCGATACACCCGCTACCTGTGCAGAGGTCAAGAACTCGCTCCACCTTGTTGGCTTCGATCCATGGAGAGAACTGCTCTACGATTAATTCAGCGATGGGAGAGCGAGGAACCAGTACCCGTTCATCTACATAAAAAGTAAGTCCTGCAAATAGAGCTTCACCTGTTAAATAGGCTGCTGGTTGGCGTGTATTAATCCGCTCATCAATAAGCTTAAGAACGCGCGCTTTCTCCCGCTCTGAAAGTGCTAAATCAAGCGCCTCTTCACTCAGATTATAAGGCTGCTCAACCACTTTCAGAACCAGGGCAGCGGCTTCATCTAACGCATTAGCAGTGCCGTGCCCAAAAAAAAGCTCCGCTTCCAAAAACTGCTTCTCTCCCCATAAAACAAAGTCCCGGATCGACGAAAGCTGCCCACCTTTTTTAATCGAATTATTCATAAACAGCTGATCGTTCTCCAAAACGCATGATAATAGTTAATTTTAAACTAAAATTGTGACTATAATCACTGCTATAAAAGACGTTTAACTCTTATCAGCCTGCTTTTCATAGAAAACAAATAAAAAAAACAGACCAAAACCTTATATGTCTACTCGGAAACTCACACAAGAAGAAGTAAGCATCCTCTTTCCCATCAGAAATCTGCCTGATGAATCAAAAGTAAATCTAATCGACCGGGTTCCTGCCGAAATTCTCCCTCGTGGCAGCTGTCTATTTGAGCAGGGTAATACAGATTCTTTGATGCTCTATCTTCTTGATGGAGAAATTGAGCTTCGCTCCGATGCATCTCGCGAGATTATCCGAGCAGGTAGCACCGAGGCACGCTTTCCCATTGCGAACAAACAGCCTCGCCCAGCAACCGTAACCATCATCTCACCACAAGCGACCCTGTTGCGTTTTGAGAAGACAATCGTCGACTCACTGCAAGACCAGGATTTGACCAGTGATATTGTGGTTGATGATTTTGATGTTGATGGATCCCCCGTTGACAACAAACTTTATTTCGAGTGCTTCAGGGATATGCAGAATGAGGACCTAACACTCCCTTCACTGCCTGATATCGCACTTAAAATTCGTAAAGCAATCGAAGATGAAAGTGCAAATAGCCATAAAATTGCTCAGGTTATACAGATTGATCCCGCTTTCACCGTTCGCCTGATTCATATTGCAAATAGTCCACTGCATAGAGGACGGAAAAAAATTGAAAGCTGTCCTGAAGCGATTACCCGGTTAGGGCTAAAAGCTGTCCGTGACCTTATTATTAGCTTCTCACTCAAAGCGGTATTTAACGCAAAGTCACCATTAATCAAACGGCGCATGCACGAGCTCTGGAGCCACAGCAGTCTGGTTGCCGCCATTTGTGCCGTTCTAGCAAAAAAGACCCCCGGATTTGATCCAGACAAAGCAATGCTTGCAGGGCTAACTCATGATATTGGTATTATTCCTATTTTGACGCATGCCGACTCGCACCCTGAATTGATTAGTAATCCCAAAGACCTTGATCAAGCAATCGCCCATCTTCGCGGTCAAATCGGGACACTTATCATGCAAAAATGGGACTTCCCACCTGACTTTCTTGAAATCACCCAGGAAGCGGAAAACTGGAATCGTGATATCCAGGAAAAACCTGACTACACCGATCTTGTTATTGTCTCTCAGCTCCATAGCATGGTCGGCACTCCGAAAATCCACAAATTGCCACGCATGGATGAACTCCCCGCTTACCATAAACTGGCTGCGGGTGAACTCAATGCCGGTCTAAGCCTTAAAATACTGGATGAAGCCAGAGATGAAATTAGGCAAGTTCAACAATTACTTACCGGCTAATCCGCCGAGTGTTCAGGGAAAAGCGGGGGCTGTGGTAAAAGTAGCGGCCTCCTCTCCCCTACTCACTCAGGAACTAAAAACACCGGCAACCGAACTGCTTAAACTGCTGCAGCCTGGACAACAAATTAGTGCTACGGTAATTAAACAACTGCCATCTCAGGGCCTTTTGCAGATTCAAATTGGCTCAACTATCCTCAACGCACAAACTGAACTTAAATTACCCGCCGGCACACCAATCAAACTGGAGTTTATAAAATTGGGTGCAATCCCTGAACTTAAGCTCATTCCATTACTTTCAGAAACTGCGCAAGTAATCTCTCATGCACTCAAACAGTCATTACCAAAACAGCTTCCCGTCTCTTCTTTTCTTAACCAGCTACAAACCACACTTTCTAATAAGCAGCTGGCTGTAGTTCTTCCCAAGCAGGTTAACCAGCTGATCAAACAGATCATCACCGATATATCTCCAAGGGAAGCATTGATACAGCCTAATACGCTGAAGAAACTGGTTAGTCAGTCAGGCATTTTTCTGGAAAAACAACTCGTTCAAGCCTCAACATCCGCTGTTTCCAGTTCTGTGTTACACGGCGACAATAAGGCCAGGTTGCTTGTCTTACTCCATACCTTACAAACCGCTTTTAAGCCACCACCGTTGAAACTGCCTGCATCAGCTTTAACCGCTAGCGCAGCGCATACTTCTGGCACTCAAGCAGCTTCCACTCCTGAACTTACTAACTCGAAATTACTGCCTGAACTTATACTTAAAAACAGCTTATCCCCCAGTAATGCAGCGACCACAACCGCTCAGCAAACGGCTCTTTTACCCCAACTTGCTGCTGAACTAAGAGAGCTTATCGGCAAAACAGAGGGAGCCGTTGCAAAAATTGTTCTAGACCAGCTTGCCTCTCTGCCC
>QNFJ01000245.1 GCA_003646305.1 Gammaproteobacteria bacterium
CGATACGGCAGGGTATGTTTACTCAGCGGAAGAATCTACGAAAAATGAATGGGTTTTTCTTAGAAGGTAAGGATGAAGAGCAGCCGCTTTCTTTTGCTGGGTCAAATAAGACGTTCACCCTGTTTTTTTAATGCGCATCAAAGCACAATTTTTTCTGGCGGCCTTTTTTAATTCCCTGAATCAAAGGCTGGATTTGGCCAAAAATTTGATCTCGAATTTGCCTCATTTCACCTCTATCAGTTTCGCCAACATGGGTGGGAATTGCGTGGGTACAGATTTGCAGGCCAGGGGGAGTGGGTAAGGGAAAAGAGACGCTGTAGTTAATATCGTCCTCATCTTTGCACTTGATTGCATTAGCATGTGTATCTCTTTATGTTATGGTTCAGATTCCTAGGAAGTGATTGGTCGCCTCGTTGAGGGAATAATCATCAAATAAAGGAGGGGTACCATGCTCTATCAAGGCAACATTTCGGTGATGCGCCGTTTTTCCAGCGTGCTGGTAGAACTCGGCGTATCGTTTTTCAGATTACCCAGCATGTTCTGTGAGCGCAACCCTGCGCCTAGCCTGACCATTGACTCCACTGTTTATCACCCGCCTCCCTAGCGCCTGTTTTTGCTTAGAGCTGTTTAAGGGTTAAGAGGAGACCTTAAATAGCACATACATAAATGTATGTGATGCACGGCATTTAGCCTGACATCATTAAGTTAACGACTAACGGTGGGGCCAAATAATGATTATAAAACAAACAGTAAGCCCGTATATGTGGTGGAAAAATTTATCACCTCCCAAAAAAGTTATTCTTATCTCATTTTTAATCTGGCTTGTTCAGGCTATCCCGAAATGGACTTTTGTAATTATGGGAGATGGTGAGGCAACTGGAGATTTCTTGAGATTATTCATCACCCCTCGCGGTGATTTATGACGTAACAAATGTCTGAAAAGGGGAGAGGTTCGAAGGTGCTCTTTCTACACAGGTTCTGCGGCTTATCTATCTCGAATAGCAGAGGATGCGGGAAGATAAGGCGTTTAACCCTTGAGTGCTAGTGCGGGCCTAAATGATTTTTTGCTGCCGCTGAAATACTTTTTTTGGCAACGCAAAAAAAAGTATTTCAGGTTGAGTTTCTGTTTTTCCCTAAATTCATCGATTAAACGTTGCGCTCGAACAGGCAACGTTTTTAACATCTCAACTCACAGGCGGTTTAAAGCACTACTCCTTCGCCACTTTGCTTTAAACCGCCTGTGAGTTGCATGGTTAGATTTATCGCCAATAGTTATTTGCAATAGCAATCGTCTTAAACTCTATTGCAACCAGTTCCGCTGCATACATTAATAACTGGGGATCATCGTGGTATTTTTTTCTGACAGCCTGCTTGATTTCTGGATCTCGTTGAATAGTTCCTATCGTTTTTCTCACTATCTTAATAGCTAGCATACGCCCTTCAAGAGGCGTTTTGGTAACTAGGCTTGGCATGTAGTCAATAGCTGCTTTCTTATCGGCTGCAAAACTAGGCTGAATACTGCTTATTGACAGGAAAGACAGTAATAGAAAAGCTTTAAATAAATGATTCATTTTATTTATCCTCGAATAGCCTCGTGTGATTAAAATTAAATTTTTACAGAGGCGGGTGCAAAAATTTAACGCCTTGCTGGCCTTTTTACCTGAAATTAGGGTCAGGTCTTGCATTCAGGCATTCTCTCCTTTTTTAACCGCACGACTAACGGTGGAGTAATGCACCTTAAACCAGACTGAGATTTCCTTCATCGTGTAGTCACCCGAAAAATAGGCCTGCGCCATGGCCTGGTCGCGAATCTCATATGTTTGATCATACCAACTTAGTGGTTTTCCGATAGGCTTTCGTTGTAGGCGTGGTATTTCTTTCAGGTCGTAGCCATTTTTCTCCTGATCGTAAATGGTCTGCATGTTTTCAACAAAGTCTTTGTCCCCGAGGTAAATTTGAGATTTCAATGCCTTCCACACAGGAGGAAGGCCAATACCCTCACGCACGAAATTAATGTAATGGTTTCTAGCGACTTTTCTGGATTTCCCGAATTGGCTCAACAACCAGTCGGTCTCTAACCATTCTGGGGCCAGTCTATCTCCTATCATCGCGGGATAACTACTCCATTGCCAATCACCCATATTTTTGACAATGCCAGCACGTATAGGGTTAAGCACAACATAACGAGACAGCTCGAGAAGATAGGAATCTTTTTCAACGAGAATAGCTTTGTAGCGCCCCTGGAAAAGATGTCCAAATAAACCATGTTTTCGATTAGATTGTTGCGTATAAACACCGTTGAGTTGCCGCATACCTTGTGAAAGGTTGCCTTCAATGGTTTCAATCACAATATGATAGTGATTATCCATCAAACACCAGGCATGACAACGCCAGTTAAACCGAGAGCAGACTTGAGCAAAGAGTGCCAACCAGATTTCACGATCGTCATCCTCAAAATAGATATCCTCTCGCCGATCACCTCGGGAGGTAACGTGGTACAAAGCACCGGCATATTCTATTCGGAGGGGTCTGGCCATTGAAATAGATTAATATGAAGAATGGTGGATTGCAAGACTTGACCCTGTTTTCTGTTTTCCTCTCGGTCACCGACCCCTTTAATTCTTTTGGCCCAATTACAACTATAAGTCGTTTTTGTAAATAACGCCGTCTTTCATAATAATTTTCATGTTCTTCTCATAATCTTCGAGAATAGTTATATCTTTAAGAGGGTTACCTTCAACAATCAGCAGGTCAGCATAAGCACCTTTTTTAATAACACCAAGCGGTCCAGCAGGATAAGGGTTTCTTACGCCGGTCAATGCAAGCAGTTCACCATTAATAGCTGTCGCTTGTTTAGCAATTTCGGCTGACGTGAACCATTGTTTACGACAACTAAGCTCTTTTCTAGCGGTTATAAAATTTGCCGATGATCCGAATATATCACTCCCCAAATGTGCCTTAAGCTTGTATTTCTTAATCAGTTTCATTTGGTTATCCAAGCCCTCCTTAATTTTATAAAATTTAGCCAGTTGTATAGGGTTCAAGAACGAAACCTCCTCATCGGACAAATTTAGCACCTGACAATTGCTACCAACCCAAATATCTTTCTCAGCCATCAGTTTTGCTGATTTTTCAGTCATCAATTGACCATGTTCAATAACTTTTACGCCATTGTTAATCGCACGAATAATTGATTCATCAGTGTAAGCATGTACGGCAACATAAGTACCATAATCTGCTGCAGCTTCTGTCGCCGCTCGAAATTCCTCTGCCGAATATTGCACGGTATAAAGAGGGTCGAAAGTCGATGAAACGCCACCGCCCGCCATCACCTTGATATGAACAGCACCACGTCGTAGAGCTTCTCTCACCGAGCGTTGAACCTCAGCGGGGCCATCGGCAATGAAAGAGAACTCATCAAAGAATGGGTGTGTGTATTCCATCATATTGGGGTGTGGGTCATTATAGTCGCGCATGTCACCATGACCACTTGTTTGCCCAATAACAGCACTAGAAGAGTAGATACGAGGGCCAATAATGCGACCATCTTCAATAGCACGATGGAGACCCATTGACGGCCCACCTATATCGCGCAC
>QNFJ01000246.1 GCA_003646305.1 Gammaproteobacteria bacterium
CTTTTATTTTGCAGCAAAAGCTTGAGCAGCTGTTGCTGCCGTACGCCGACACCTTTTGTCATTCACTTGCCTGAGAAATTATATTAACGAGGCATAATAGCAAATTATGAGGATGAAATAACTCCCCTCCACATTAAGGTGCTTCCTGAAGGTAGATACAGAATTTACAAGTGCGCTAGTTTTCAAAGAGCCCCTGAACTATTCAGACAACCTAACCGCAGGTCGTTTCGCGCCCCACTTCCCCGGCTGACCTTCAAACAGGCCCGCACAACGCGCGCCACAGTTTTTGCAGCAACCACTTTCAGTCAAATTCCAGTCAGACAATTCATACCAGTCCCTGCCAATAAGCAGTTCACTACATTGATGACACCAGGTGCTATCCGCCGCTTTATCATGGACATTACCGACATAGGCATAATGAACACCGTTATCTTGCGCAATCTTGCGCGCTCTCAGCAATGTTTCGTGTGGTGTTGAAGGGATCTCCTGCATTTTCCAGTCTGGGTGAAAGGCCGAGAAATGCATAGGTACATCCTTTCCTAGGTTCTCAACGACCCATTGAGTCATTTCATTTAGCTCTCTATCTGAATCATTTTCACCGGGGATAATTAACGTTGTTGTCTCCAGCCAGACATCCGTTTCATGCTTGAGATATTTGAGTGTTTCCAGAATGGGTTGAAGGTGAGACCCCGTCAATTTGCGATAAAAATGGTCGGTAAAGGCCTTTAAGTCAATATTCGCCGCATCCATATAGCGATAAAATTCTTCTCGTGGCTCCTCACAAACGTATCCCGCTGAAACCGATACATTTTTAATCCCTCTTTCACGACATGCCTGCGCCACATCAATCGCATATTCATGAAAAATAACCGGATCATTGTAGGTATAAGCCACACTCCTGCATTCTAAAGAAGCGGCTGTTTTGGCAATCATCTCGGGGGTTGCTCGATCCATCAAGCGATCCATTTCGCGAGACTTGCTGATATCCCAGTTCTGGCAAAATTTACAAGCCAGATTACAACCGGCTGTACCAAAGGAGAGCACCGAGGTACCCGGCAAAAAATGGTTTAGCGGCTTCTTCTCAATCGGATCAACAGCGAAGCCACTGGAGCGACCCCATGTTGTCAGGACAATACGACTGTTTTGGTTTGCTCTGACAAAACAGAGCCCCCGCTGCCCTTCATGCAGTTTGCAAAA
Source organism: Gammaproteobacteria bacterium (assembly GCA_003646305.1). Lineage (GTDB taxonomy): Bacteria > Pseudomonadota > Gammaproteobacteria > Methylococcales > UBA2780 > UBA2780. Next base: position 1,198 of record QNFJ01000246.1, read on the forward strand.
ACGTGGACACAAATCACACTGAACGCGTCCGTCTTCAAGAAGATGCCAGTATTTTGTTTCAACAACGCTATTTATTGCCTTCATCACGCTTCACCTCATTCATGACTATACACTTAGGGGCACAAACCCCGCATGAGCCAACAAGCAACTCAACTTAGTTATAACTTTAATATGGGGCTTGAAATAATAATTTCCATACATAATGATTAGGTCAGGTGGAATACGAGGAGAAGGTTATGACACAAATTGTTCGTCCAGCGGCTGTTGCAGGCTCTTTTTATCCTGAAAACCCGGAGCTCCTCCGCACTCAAATTTCAAGCTACCTCCAGGAGGCTCAAGCAACGGCAATCCGACCTAAGGCGCTGATTGTCCCTCATGCAGGTTATATTTATTCAGGCCCCATAGCCGCTAACGGCTATGCCACATTAACAAATCATAGCGGATCTTACAGTCGAGTCGTTCTGGTTGGCCCTTCACATAGAGTTCCCTTTAGAGGTGTTGCAACCAGCAGCGCCACCCATTTCTCGACACCATTAGGCAGTATTCCGCTAGATGTGCAGGCCATACGAGAGCTGGAAAGATCAGGCACTATTGTGCAACTTGATGAGGCACACGCTTTAGAACATAGCCTTGAAGTCCAGCTGCCATTTCTTCAGGAAACTCTCAATCAATTTTCGCTTATCCCACTTGTTGTGGGCGACACTTCACCAGAGCAGCTAGCCGAACTGCTCGATACCCTATGGGACGGCCCCCAAACGCTCATCGTCATCAGTTCAGATCTTAGCCATTATCACGACTATAAGGCCGCGCAAAAGATGGATCTGGCAACAGCAGAGGCAATTTCATCCTTAACACCTTCAGCCATTGGCTATGACGATGCCTGTGGACGAACAGGGGTGAATGCCCTGCTCATTTTGGCAAAAAGAAAAATGCTCGAAGTTAAAACACTCGATCTGCGGAACTCAGGTGATACGGCCGGGAGTCGTGATCAGGTCGTTGGATATGGTAGCTGGGCCATGGTGGCACCTAATGCTTAGCCAGCAACATCGTCTGATTTTATTGAAGCTTGCCAGAGATTCTATTACAAGTGGTATCATGACAGGGCAACCGCTCCAGTTAAATTTAAACGATTATCCACCAGAACTAACTGAAGAGAGGGCGACCTTTGTCACTTTAGAAATTAATGACAAGCTTCGTGGTTGTATCGGTTCGCTCGAAGCCAGAAGATCCCTGGCAAAAGATATTGCAGAAAACAGCTGGGCTGCAGCGTTTAACGATCCACGCTTTCCAGCCGTTAGCAAAAGCGAACTGGAAACAGTCGATATCCATCTATCCATCCTTTCAATACCACAGTCGATGCAATTCAGTTCTGAACGTGAACTAATTAATCAGTTGCGCCCCAGAATTGATGGATTAATCCTAGAGGAAGGAGGATTTCGAGCTACTTTTTTACCTTCGGTTTGGGAGTCCCTTGAAGAGCCTGCCTATTTTCTACAGCACCTTAAGCAAAAAGCGGGCTTGCCCACAGACTACTGGTCGGATAACCTGAGGGTGTACCGCTATACAACTGAAAGTTTTGGAGAAGACCGCAACCATGACTGATAGCTACCAGACAGCCCTGCTAAGAAAGACAGACCGTCCTTTCACACTGCACTCTTTTGAGGAAGATAGCGATGCCATCGCTCGGCTCACTTCACAGAGTGAGCAGGAATTACGGATTTTTAGCCACCAGCTAAATAACCAGGTTTTTGGTGCGTCACCGCTTATCGATGCAGTTTCCGCTTTTGCCCGAAAAAACAGCCGCACATCAATTCGCCTGTTGGTGACCGATGTGCGAAGTGCGACATCTGGCCGCCACCAGTTCCTGGATCTGGCACACCGCTACACCAGTACTTTTGAATGCCGAAAAGTGAATGAAAATTATGCTCAACAACCTGAAGAGTTCATGCTCTTTGACCGTTGCGGCTATATCCGCTTCCCTCGTACCAATCATTTCGAGGCCATTACCAATTTCCATGACCCCGTCAAGGTTCGACAGCTTCGTGCGCTTTTCCAGGAAGTTTGGGATTGTAGCGAAACTGATCCAGAACTGATCTCTTTCAGGATCTAAGATGATTAAGAAAATCAGATTTGTCATTATTCTCCTACTATCCATTACCTCGACCAGCTACACCTCAGCCGCCGAAAACAATGCTTTAAGAACTGAATTCATCCCTCTTTATAACGTTCTGCCGGATGAAATCATTCCGCTGATCCGCCCCTTCTTGGCAGATGGAGATGTGTTAACCGGGTCAGGAAATGAGCTCATTGTAAAAACCTCACCCGAGCGACTGGTTGATGTATTAGCCGTTGTAAAACGATTTGACCAGCAGCCACACCGCCTTCTAA
>QNFJ01000247.1 GCA_003646305.1 Gammaproteobacteria bacterium
AGAGATGGCAGGTCACGGTATCGTTTTTGGAAAGCCTGAGCTGAATATCGATAAGATTCGTGAATTTAAAGAAGGGGTGACCAAGTCGCTTAATGGTGGCCTGGCGGGGTTAGCTAAACAGCGTAAAGTGACTGTTATGCAGGGCGAAGGGCGGTTTAACTCTGCGCAAACAATAGAGGTCACCTCCGATGCAGGTGTTGAGGTTATCTCATTTGATCATGCGGTGATTGCAGCTGGTTCGCAAGTGACCAAAATCCCCGTCTTCCCCAATGATGATCCCCGTTTGATGGATTCTACTGATGCGTTGAACCTGGAAGAAATTCCAGAGAAACTGCTGATCGTGGGGGGCGGGATTATCGGGCTTGAAATGGCAACGGTTTATCATGCTTTTGGCTCACAAATCAGTGTTGTTGAACTGATGGATCAATTGATTCCGGGCTGTGATAAAGATTTGGTTAAGCCACTGCATAATCGTATTAAAAAGCAGTATGAGAATATCTGGCTAAAAACAAAAGTGGCCTCGATTGAGCCGCTTGATGAAGGATTGAAAGTGACCTTTGAAGGGGCGAATGCGCCTGAGCCGACTATTTTTGATCGAGTGCTAGTGGCTGTGGGCAGGCGACCCAATGGCAAGTTGATCGGGGCTGAAAATGCAGGCTTGGCTGTTGATGAAATGGGTTTTATTCCGGTCGATAGGCAGCAGAAAACAAACCAGCCCAATATTTATGCGATTGGAGATATTGTTGGTAACCCAATGCTGGCGCATAAAGCGGTTCATGAAGGAAAAGTGGCGGCAGAAGTGTTATCAGGTCACAAGTCGGGTTTTGATGCACTGACCATTCCATCGGTTGCCTATACCGACCCAGAAGTGGCTTGGATGGGCTTGACCGAAATTGAGGCCAAGAAGCAGGGCATTGCCTATGATAAAGGGGCATTCCCTTGGGCGGCCAGTGGTCGCTCACTCAGTTTAGGGCGCAGCGAAGGGTTAACGAAAATGCTTTGCGACAAAGAAACAGGCCGTATTTTAGGCGCGGGAATGGTCGGCCCTAATGCGGGTGAGCTGATTGCAGAAGCCGTTCTAGCGCTGGAAATGGGGGCCGATGCAGAAGATATTAGCCTGTCGATTCATCCTCATCCTACGCTGTCGGAAACCTTCGGGTTTGCGGCGGAAATGATCGATGGAACAATTACCGATCTTTACGTTAAAAAGAAGTAGCGTAGTCTTCCTCAGCCTTCTATCGCAATGAAAGAGGGTTGAGGAGTGTTGTGTTATAGCACTTAGATTATTCGGGCGAACTTAGTTGCCCTATACCATTCCAAAGCAATGTCGAGTTATAAAGCGACATGAAATTGCAAAACAGCCCATATTTAGCGAAAATAGCGGGTTCAACTGGCGTCAGCCTAACTGTTTTCCCCGTAGTTTGTAGTCATCTATTCGAGCGGGGCGGGTAAATAAGCTTTGGAAGAGTTATGAAAAAAACGATGTATGAAAAGATTTGGGATAGCCACTTTGTTCACCAGGAACCAGGGCAGGCTCCCTTATTGTATGTTGATCGCCATTTGATGCATGAGGTAACAAGCCCGCAGGCATTTGAAGGACTGCGAAATTCGGGTCGTAAGGTTCGAAATGTTCACAGCATCCTGGCCACAATGGATCACTGTGTTCCAACTAAAAATCGCGACCTGCCGATCGCTGATCCGATTGCTAAAAAGCAGATCGATACAATGGCGGAGAACTGCGAAGAGAACGGTCTGAACCTCTACGATATGAAAAGCCCGGATAATGGTGTTATTCATATTGTTGTGCCAGAACATGGTTTTGTTCACCCGGGAATGGTGGTTGTTTGTGGTGATAGCCATACGGCAACGCATGGTGCATTTGGCGCGTTGGCTTTTGGTATCGGCACCTCTGAAGTTGAACATGTAATGGCGACTCAGACGCTACCACAGACGAAATCAAAAATAATGTTGATTCGTGTTGATGGCAAGCTATCAGATGCATGCACAGCAAAGGATATTGCACTGGCGATTATCGGTAAGACAGGCACCGCCGGCGGTACAGGCTATGTATTTGAGTTTGCGGGTGATGCAGTGATGTCACTGACCATGGAAGGACGCATGACGCTCTGTAATATGGCGATTGAGGCGGGTGCGCGTGCCGGTATGATTGCGCCTGACGAGAAAACTTTTGAATTCCTCAAAGGAAAAGAGTTCGCACCTTCTGAAGAGCAGTGGGAGCAGGCGGTTGAATTTTGGCGTTCAATGGCAAGTGATGACGGCGCCCAGTTTGACGCGGAGCTTGTTCTCGATGCCGCTGAAATTTCTCCACAGGTTACCTGGGGGACTTCTCCTGAGCAGGTTGTTTCGGTTAATGATGTGGTTCCTGCACCAGAGAGTTTTGAAAATGAAATTCAGCAGCAAGCTTGTGAAGGTGCACTTAACTATATGGGGCTGACTGCCGGTACAAAAATGACCGATATAAAAATAGATTATGTTTTTGTCGGCTCTTGTACGAATGGTCGTATTGAAGATTTTCGTTCAGCGGCAAGCGTTGCCAAAGGAACACAGGTTGCAGAGGGGGTCACAGCGATTGCCGTTCCGGGCTCTTACCATGTGAAAAAGCAGGCAGAAGCTGAAGGGCTAGATAAAATTTTCACCGAAGCCGGTTGGGAATGGCGTGAACCAGGTTGCTCAATGTGTTTGGCGATGAATGGTGACGAACTTAAAGATAAAGAGCGTTGTGCCTCTACATCAAACCGTAACTTTGAGGGGCGTCAAGGCAAAGGGGGGCGGACACACCTTGTTTCCCCAGCGATGGCAGCGGCAGCAGCAGCGGCCGGTCACTTTGTCGATATCAGCAAATAACAGTATCTGGACAGATTATGAAAGCGTATAAAAAACACGAAAGCATTGCGGCGTTGATGAACCGTAGTAATGTCGATACCGATCAGATTATTCCAAAGCAGTTCTTGAAAAAAGTGGAGCGCAGTGGTTTTGGCGTTCACCTTTTTCATGATTGGCGCTACAACGAGGATGCGAGTGATAACCTCGATTTTGAGCTTAACAAACCGGCCTTCAAAGGGGCGAAAGTTTTAGTTGTGGGTGATAACTTTGGCTGTGGCTCATCGCGCGAGCACGCGCCATGGGCGATTGAAGATTATGGTTTTAACGCCATAATCTCGACTAGCTATGCCGATATTTTTTATAATAACTGCTTCAAAAATGGCATTTTACCGATTGTAGTCGACAAGGCTCAGCTTGATAGTCTGATGGCTGAAATCGATGCCAATGAAGGGGTTTGCTTTACAGTTGATCTTGAAAATCAGCAAGTGATTACGCCAGCAGGTAATGGGTTTAAATTTGAGATTGATCCATTTCGTAAAGAAAACCTTCTAAAAGGGCTTGATGATATTGGTTTGACGCTTGAGCATACTGATAAAATTGATCAGTATGAAGAAAAGCATAAAGCGCTTTATCCTTGGCTTTGGGCCTGATTTTTGAAAAATGATGGCTTTTCTTTTTTAGAGGATAAGTCGTTGTTTATCTCTTTCTACT